>JAFXDI010000036.1 GCA_017521245.1 Bacteroidales bacterium | reverse complement strand
GATGCATCGCTTGCATTTTTACCCATAAAGTTTTTGGTCCACCACCAACGCCATGTTGGAAGATAATCTTGCATACCAAGATTGTACCATTCTCTATCAAATGTAGTTACTCCTTCCTCTTTGAAGAACATTCCGTTTCCCAAGTTAAAGTATGTAACAAATGGGTCAGTTGCCAATGTACCTCCATCCTGTGGAGTTAAAGTACTGCGTGCTGTAATAAGACTTGAAAATCCGTGAAAATTGGTAGCAGTTGAAGTATGACGCAATATATTTGAAATAGCAGGAGTATTTACTGGGTTATATGACGATCCTGTAAATGAGTTCTCCGAAATCAATTGATATGTTTTTTGTAACTGAATAGGGTTTGCTCCCAACTCTCCGCGAGATTCATAAATCATATTCATATTATGGGCACCCCACAATCCGAATGATGTATTATAATATTGAAGAGCAAGCCAGTCAGCATTACTACGTCCTTGATAATCCATACCTGCATAAACATCAAAACCTGAGCGACCTTGTCCGTTTGCTGTAGATACAGATGTATTCAACTGACTGCTACCCCAATTATAATTTAAGAAATAAGCATCTGAGACCTTTTTCCCATTATAATGAAACCATTGTACACAACCGCTGTTAAGTACACTATAATCGCCATAATCTCCATCATTTGAAGTAAACGAATACCATGCATTATTGAAAGGTACTCCGTAAGATGCTGCATTTGAGTAACAGTTACCCATTAAGTTTTTAAATCCTGTTGCATCCAACAAATCCCAAGAGAACTCTGAGTTAAAACCTACTCCGTCAACACCATAATAACGAAGATATTTCAATAGTTTATCATAACCTCCAGTTACAAGAGCATTAATATTTGAACCATGACTTCCATCATTTTTTGAAGGGGATGCTCCAAAAGGAACTGAAGCGACAACTCCCGAACGCACACCATTTTTGTGACAAGCATCAAGAAATGCTGCAGGGGCTTGAATTAAAGGAGCAGTCCAGTTTCCATAAACATCGGTATAACTCCACATTGAATATACCTCTCCTCCAAAATAATATGCAGGGATTCCATTCCAGTTACCATTATTTGCAACACCAAGTGGACACCACCATAACACTTTTCTTTCAGGATTAAGGTTCTCTTTTACCTGTGTACCTGTAAACGTAAAACGACTACGAGGTTTTACACGAGAAATAAAGAACTCTTCATTCTCTGCCGCCTGAGAATCACTGCTATATAAAGCATATCCTGGCGACCAATTACCATATGCAGTGTACCAAGGAGTTGAACCTCCTATCTTCACATATTGCTCGTGAGTTGGAACACCTTGAGCTGATGCTAATGCACATACAGCAACTAACAATGTTAATAAAACAAATCTTTTCATTCTGTATAGTATTATAGAAAAACAATATAAGTCAAATTATGAAACAAGCAATGTCTCCATTATTTTACAAATATAGAAATTATTTAAACAATTTAAAATATTTTTTAACAAAAACAATTAGTTGTTATGCTAATTGCTAATTGATCCAATTAGAGTAATTGACACAAAAAGAGGGTGCAGAAAAATTTCTGCACCCTCGTAAAGTTATTTTCTTGCTTTATTATCGGTTTCTAACAACTACCCGCAGGGCGGTTGGTTTACGAAACCTACAACCAAGAACTACTTTTTAGCTACTTTCATAACTTTAAGCAATCCTTCTTCTCCCTTAACTTTAATGAAGTAGATTCCTGCCTCTCCGTCAACAGGTATGTTTACAATCTCGCCTGCTGTTGCAGATAATGAAGACTGGCTAAGCATACGTCCTGCATTGTCATAAAGCTCAACGGTGTAGATGCCATCCTCTACGAAACTTACATATACCTCATTCTCAAATGGGTTGGGGAATGCTTGCATCATATCCTCCACTGCTACATCCTCTATGCCTGTTGGTTCAACAACAACAACATCGATAGTCTTAGTATCTGAACCCCATCCGTTAGATAGTGTCAATGTTGCAGGGAATGTTCCTGTCTCCGGATATGCTACTACTGCATTACCACTTGCATTATCTCCTGATGCAGTTTGTATTTCTCCACCTTTGAACTTCCATGTAGGTAATGTCTCAATCTTATAGTTTGTTCCTGAGATAAATGGTGCTCCTGCTGCAAATGTAATAGGTTTAGACGTATATTGATTGTTTGATATTGTTGTAGGATCATATATACCGGCAACCAAAGTTTTATTATAACCTATACTCTTCATGGTATTATTAGATTGTGCTTCACTTTCAAAATCCCAATAACCGATAAATGAAGGATCGCTTACATCTGTTGTGTGTTGCATTGTAGCTTTAACCTCATTAGCAGTTAGGGCTTTCTTATATAAACGAACCTCATCAATTGTTCCGTCTATACCCGCACGTTGATGAGCATGACCTCCTAACATAATTACGTTAGATGACTTCCATGTATACAATGCTTGCTCAGCAACCTCTCCTCCTACAAGTTTACCATTGATATACAAATACATTGAACGGTTACTTGTATAACCTGAAACCATAGCCACATGATACCATGTCTCTGGTTTAAATTGGAAATCTTTAGAGATCTCAATAATATCACCTCCATTCTCTCCATATAAACGATATGAGAAACCTAATGTTCCCTCTTCAATCTCGGCAGTATTGTTATTTTCTGGTTGGATAGAACTCCATACAAATCCCCAATCACTAGCAGGCCATATATCTGATGCTGTACGAATATTCAAGAATTGTGTACCACCTTCTTCGTGATTGAAGCGATTTATATATAGCCAGAATGTCAACGAGAACGCTGTTTGGTCATTGAATCCAAGTTGAGAAGCAGGGATACCGAATGCTTTCTCTCCAAGTGCCATACCGCGTGATACATATCCGTCAGAATTTTCACGTCCCTCATATACAAACTCTGCTTCATTTCCTTTTACTTCAGCGGTACTCATTTCAAAACTCTTAATAACTGGCAATGCTCCTACCTCTGCTGGTGAAATTTGGATCTTACCGCGATATACCTCTGTTGTTCCTTTCATTGTCAAATACAAGTCATAGATTCCCTCTTCGCTTAACGATGTTGTAAATGAGTTTGCATTGAATGTTCCTTTTACAGCGTCGTTCTCTGAGGCTTTAATTACCCATGTTGCTGCCGCGTGTGTTGGGTCATCAAATGCAACGGTAAACTTCTCGCCTGCTTTGATAATTGGTTTATCTATTGAGAAACCTTCAACTGTTTGGTTTGCAGGCACGTCCATATATGAACTCCAGCTAATTGCACTCTCGCTCTTACCATCTAAAGATACTGCACTTACTCCTACTCGGATTTTTCCGCCTTTTTCAAGATCGTAAGGTGCTCCAACCACGTATGCTGCCCACGATGTTGTTGAGGTACACAATACTGCTTCTCCTCCTTCTTGTTGTGTGTAGATTTTGTAGAACCATGTATTGACATCTGCGTTATAAATTGATTGATATGATTGACGTCCTGATGAGTTTTTATCGTGAGCTGTCATATCAAATATAACTTTTACGTCAACACCTTTGTAGTTACGAGCCATTGTTTTTGATGTCTTAATTGTTGGCGCTCCTGGTGTTACTGATGTTCCGCGAGTTAAAGATATTTCACCAATCAACACTTTGAAATCTGATGTTGTGTTTTCAAATTTCAATCCAAGTTGAGCTAATATTTGTCCGCCTAATTTCAAACCTCCACGATTGGCAACTTTAATATCTTTAAACTCCCACTCATCATTTGCTTCTGCATTTGATACTATTGTTGCTGCAACCTCTGTTGTAGGTGCGGCTTCAGTTGATGTGGTTAATGCTATTGTTCCTGATCCTGAAACAACTTTGTAACGAATGGTGAAAATATCGTTATTTACCAAAGGATATTTTGTTTTGAATAGTTGCAAGTATGCTTTGGTTGTTGCTCCTGTAATTTGCAAACATGAACCTCCAAACCATGCATCTTCCCATGTGAACTCTGCTGTCATATCTGTTGAAGCATCTGTGGCATTTTTTCCCATAAAGTTCTTTGTCCACCACCAACGCCATGAGGGCAAATAGTCTTGCATTCCTAGGTTGTACCACTCTTGATTGAAGGTTGTTACG
>JAFXDI010000035.1 GCA_017521245.1 Bacteroidales bacterium | reverse complement strand
ATGGCGTTAATATAAGGGTTTTAATTGGGGGTTAATATAGAAGTTGTTAACTATATAAGTACATAATAATATATTCAAAAGAAATCTTTTTTGTATATTAGCAATTGTTATTCATACTTAATTTTATATGTCTGATACTTCATCATTTATAAAGCCGGTTGATAATTTTTTAAATCAGAACCTGTTTACTCAAATTAGTGAGATACGAAACGAGGGGTTTAACTCTCTGTTTCGTGCTAAACGTTATGGTAAATGGTGGTTGATTAAGGCTCTGAAAAAAGAGTTGCAAGATGATATTATGTATCAGTCTTTTTTACAAAAGGAGTATGATATTTTAGTTAACTTACATCACCCCTATATTGTTCAGGTACACTCTTTTGAATATATCAATGGTATTGGAAAGGCTATTGTTATGGAGTGGATTGAGGGTGTTTCTCTTAATGAATGGCTTACTAAAACTCACTCAAAAAGTGAACGACGCAATATTATTAAAAGAGTTATTGATGTGCTTAAATATATTGAATCGGTACATACACAACATCGCGATATTAAGCCTTCAAATATTATGGTTACCAATAATGGTGAACATATTAAACTTATTGATTTTGGATTAGGCGATACGGATAGTTATGCTATTCTTAAACAGGCGGTGGGCTCAAGTGGTTATATGGCTCCTGATGGTCCTTCTGATATATACTCTTTTGGTAAACTACTTGAAACCTTAAATACAGGCTTTTTTACTAAATTTGTTATTAAACGTTGTTGTGTTGATAAAGATAAACGCTTTAATAGTTTTACTTCTGTTAAACGTTGGTTGAATTTTGCTTGGCAACTTCCTGAATATATTTTTATCTCTATTTTTATTATTATAATTTCTATTACTTTTTATATTGCTACTATTAAAAGTGCTTATAATCAAATTTCTCCCGAAATAGATAGTATTGAACAGACTATTACTCAAGACAAAGAGGAACTTTTAAAGAGAAAACAAACATACAATAATATTATTACCAATATGTGTAATGATATTGATAATATAGTTATTGATAGTGATATTGAAAATAAAATTGATACAATGAGTGATCCTCTATATATTAACGATACTAAAAATTTAATAGATTCTTATTTTAATAATAAATTAAAAAATCTGCCAAATGATATTACCATTGAAGAAAAACAGACTATTATGATTGAAATTTCTACTTATATTCAAGAGAAATATATTTTAAGATGGATTGAAACTGTAACTGATAGGGTATTAAGAGAGAATAGTATTAATTAATATTTTTTCTTAATAATATAATACATAATAAGTTACATAAAAAAAGAACTCATAAAGAGTTCTTTTTTTTATTATTAAAATTGAGTTATTAATAAACATGTTGATAAGTTGTTAATAGTTGAGAATAACTTTTTAAAAAATATTGTTGCATTTTTAAATAGTAGATTTGTATAATCAAATATTTAAATATCTGCTGTTATTATTTAATTTCTTTTCTTTTTATTTATTCACATTATATTTATGGGTTATCAATATTAAAAATAAAAAATTTAATTAACTTTGTACTTTATCAACAGTGTGTTAATAAAGTATATATTCTATTTATAATCAATTATTAATGCTGTTGATTAATATGTTTATTTTGTTAATTGAATATTAATAACCAAATTTCAAAATATATAGTAAAAAAGATATCAAACGTATTAACAATATATTATCATCATTATTTTTTTACTTTTTAAAAAAGAATATATAATATTTTGTTTGTTGAAAAAGGATTGGAGTATAACTAAATTCAAAATTTATGAATATAGTAGATAAAATAAAAAAATTAAAAGAGGAGAAGAATGCTGTTATCTTAGCACACTACTACCAACGTAACGAAATTCAAGATGTTGCAGATTTTGTTGGCGATAGTCTTGCTCTTGCACAATGGGCTGCTAAAACTGATGCCGATATTCTTGTAGTTTGTGGTGTTAACTTTATGGGCGAAACTGCTAAAATATTGTGTCCCGATAAAAAAGTATTAATTCCTGATAACAGTGCCGGTTGCTCTTTGGCTGATAGTTGTAAGGCTGAGGATTTGGCTGAGTTTATTAAACAGTATCCTGGATATAAAGTTATATCGTATGTTAATACTACTGCGGAGGTTAAGGCTTTGACTGATGTTGTTGTTACAAGTTCTAATGCTAAAGAGATTGTTGAATCGTTTCCAAAAGATGAAAAGATTATTTTTGGCCCTGATAGAAACTTAGGAAGTTATATTAACTCTGTTACAGGGCGAGAGATGGTTGTTTGGAATGGTGCTTGTGATGTTCATGAACAATTCTCACTTCAAAAAATAAAAGAACTTAAGGAACAAAATCCTGATGCTGAGATATTGGCTCACCCAGAGTGTAAAAAACATATTCTTATAGTTGCCGATAAAGTTGGATCAACTGCTGCTCTATTGAATTATGCTATTAAAAGTGATTGCAAAAAATTTATAGTAGCAACAGAGTCGGGTATATTACATAAGATGTGTTTATCATGTCCCGATAAAGAGTTTATTCCTGCTCCTCCAGAAGACTCTACATGTGCTTGTAATGAGTGTGCTTATATGAAATATAATACTCTTGAAAAACTATATAATTCTCTTTTAAATGAAGAACATGAGGTTTTTGTTGATGAAGAGATTAGAAAAAAGGCTGTTGTTTCAATACAACGTATGTTAGATATTTCAGAGAAACTTAAACTATAATAGTCTGTTTATAATTTGAAAAATATTGTTGTTTTTGCTTCGGGCAGTGGATCAAATTTTGAAGCAATTGTAAAGGCGTGTAATAAGCGAATAATTGATGCTAATGTTGTTCTTTTAGTGTGTGATAAAAAAGATGCATACGTTATTAAAAGAGCAAAACGTTTAGGTATTGAGAGTTTTGTTATTTTTCCTAAAGATTTTGCTACTAAATATGATTATGAAAAAACTATTACTCTTAAACTTGCCTCTTATAAAGTTGATTTAATATGTCTGGCTGGTTATATGAGAATAGTTGGCGAAGAGTTATTAAGCAAATATGAGGGTAAAATTATAAATACGCACCCATCTATTTTACCTGCTTTTAAAGGTAAAGATGCTGTTGAACAGGCTATGGCTTATGGTGTAAAGGTTTATGGTATTACTATTCACTATGTTAATAGTGATTTGGATAGTGGTAATATTATTGCTCAAAAAACTTTACCATACGAGGGTAATGATATTGAGTTATTAAAAAAGAAATTACTTAAAATTGAACATAAATTATTTGTTAGTACAATAGCAAAACTTATTAATAATGAGTGATAATTTAGATAACTTGATTGCGGAACTTGAACTATATACTCAACAAAATAAAAGTGATGATAATGCTTTTTTCAGATTGGGGAATGCTTATCGTAAGATAGGTAATAATGCTCAAGCCATAAGATGTTATTTAACGGCTGTTGAGATTAATCCTTCTTCTCCTGCTAAAGAGGCTCACAAAATGATGATGGATATTTTAGAATTTCGTAATACTGATTTGTATAATCCTTAATACAAAAATAAATAATGAGAAAAATTATATATATACTTGTATCTATATTTTTATTTGTTTCGTGCAGTAAAATAGATATATTTTCATCTGCTGAAATTAAAGGTAATTTTACAGATTACGAGGGTGATATAATTTATGCTGTTTATGAAAATTTCAGTTCTGGTATTATTACTGATACTATATTAATTGAGAATGGTGATTTTAAATGTAATTTAAAACTCAATAACAGTAAAACACCTATATATTTAATAGATGAAAATTTGAATAATATAACTTCTCTTTTTTTAAAAGAGGATGAGAGTGTTGTTTTATCAGGATCTTCAAAACCTTATCAAACAGTAATAGATGGTGATTCAACAAATATATTAATAGGTGATTTTTTTAATAATAACTCCGATATTTTAATTAAGTATGACTCTTTAAAAAATATCTATATTGATAATTATAAAGATTCTTTATATTTGAGTGAATTAAATAAAACAAATGATTCAATAGTAAAAAAAGCGGTAAATTTTGTAGAATCAAATATCAAAAACTCATCTTCAACTTTTATTATTTATAATTATATAGCCTCTCCTAAATATAAAAAATTAACTCGTGAACTATCAGAGAAACTACCACCATCTGCAAAAACAGATGTTATTTCGGCACGAGTTGAACACTTTGCTGCTCTGCAAAAATTAGATAAGGGTAAAACATTACCATATTCAATATTAAAAACGGTAAAGGATAGTTTAGTTTATAGTTATACATACAATAGTAAAATAACTATACTTACTTTTTGGGATTCTTCTGATTCTATATCAATACAAAGAGTTAGAGATATTGAGTTGTTTTATGATACTCTTAAACACAAAGATAAAGTATCTTCGCATTTAGTATCTTTGGATATTAATAAAACAAACTGGGAAAATACAATAGAGAAAGAGAATCTAAAATCTTTTCAAACTTACCTACCTGATGGTTGGACAAATAAGGATATTGCAACTATAAATTTAAGAGTTATTCCATCTACATTTCTTTTAAACAGGAATGGTGTAATAATAGGAAGAGAGTTGGAGTTGGATTCACTTAATTATTTGATTGAAAAAACTATTATTAATAATGATAGTTTAGATATAGTACGTAAAAATAGAAGAAAAAATGGAAAGTAAAGTTGTTTCAGTTGGTGTTTTTATTGATGGTGGATATTATGCTAAAATAGAGGAAGGTCTAAAAAAAGAGTCCTCTTTGGCACTTAATCTTACTGCTATATTAAATTATATTAGAACTACTATTTCTGAAAAGTCAGGTGTAGAATTTTCAGATTGTCAAATTACAGAAAATCATTATTTTAGAGGTAGATATAGAGTTAATGATGCAAGTAATAAACATCTATTATATGTTGAGCGTAAGTTTGAAGATTCAATGATTGATAACGATGTTGTTTTCCATTATAAACATTTGCGTGAAGTTAAAAAAGGAGAAGAGGTAACTGTTATTGAAAAAGGTATAGATACATGGTTTGCCTTAGAGACATACGAACTTACTTTGCTACGTAAATTTGATGTAGTGGTACTTATTACCGGTGATGCCGACCATGAAATGTTGGTTCGTAAAATAAAAACTCTAAAGAGTAGAGTATTACTTTTAACATGGAATGTAAATACTCAATCTTCTACATCAAAATATCTTAAAGATGAAGCCAACTGGCATATTGATTTAGGAGATGAATGTATTAAAAACAGGTCTCTAATAAATAATTTAACTACAGTAATAAACTATTAATAATGCTAACTAAAGTTTACGCTGCTGCCCTTCAGGGTATTGATGCTCAAATTGTAACTATTGAGGTTAATTGTACTCAAGGAATACAATTTTTTATGGTGGGATTACCCGATGCTGCTGTAAAAGAGAGTCATCAGCGTATAATATCGGCACTATCGCATAATGGACTGAAATTTCCACGTCGTAAAGTGGTGGTAAATCTTGCTCCTGCCGATATAAAAAAGGAGGGTTCGGCATACGATCTTCCTATAGCAATAGGATTGTTAGCAGCTAATGAAGAACTAAAAAGCGATAAATTTAAGGATTATCTTATAATGGGTGAGTTGTCGCTTGATGGTTCAATACTTCCCATAAAAGGAGCCTTACCTATTGCTATTATGGCAAAGCAAGAGGGTTATAAGGGTTTTATTCTTCCTAAACAAAATGCACCTGAGGCTGCCGTTGTTGATGGATTAGAGGTTTATGGAGTTGAAAATATTACGGAGGTTGTTTCGTACTTTAAAGAGGAGTGTGAGTTACAACAGATAGTTATTGATGCTCAAACAGAGTTTTACGATAAGCAACAGATTTTTGATATTGACTTTGAAGATGTAAAAGGTCAGGAGAATGTTAAACGTGCCTTTGAAGTTGCAGCGGCAGGTGGACACAACCTAATAATGGTAGGTCCTCCGGGATCAGGTAAATCAATGTTAGCAAAACGTATTCCAACTATATTACCCCCTCTTACTCTTGATGAAGCTTTAGAGACAACAAAAATACATTCAGTAGCAGGACGTACTGGAGATACCGGTGCTTTAATAACTCGCCGTCCGTTCCGTTCGCCACATCACACCATATCGGGTGTTGCTTTGGTAGGTGGTGGAACATATCCCCAACCGGGAGAGATTTCACTTGCTCACAACGGAGTACTCTTCTTAGATGAATTACCAGAGTTCTCACGTTCAGTATTAGAGGTAATGCGTCAACCACTCGAAGACCGCAAAATAACTATCTCACGAGCCAAAAACACCGTAGAGTATCCGGCAGGTATTATGCTTGTTGCAAGTATGAATCCTTGCCCTTGCGGTTACTATAATCACCCAACTAAGGAGTGTATATGTTCAGAGGGTGCAGTTACACGCTATTTAAACCGTATTTCAGGCCCGCTGTTGGACCGAATAGATATTCAGATAGAAGTTATACCAGTAGAGTTTGAAAAGCTCTCATCAACCGCTAAAGGCGAAAGCAGTGCAGTTGTACGTGAACGTGTAATGCGTGCAAGAGAGATACAGACTCGCCGATTTGCCGATACTCCCGGAGTATATTGTAATGCTCAAATGAGTAGCAGACATCTAAACAAATGGGCTTTACCCGATAAAGATAGTATTGCAATGCTAAAAGTTGCAATGGAGAGATTTAATCTATCGGCTCGTGCATACGATCGTATATTGAAAGTTGCCCGAACTATTGCCGACCTTGAAGGTAGTGAGGAGGTTAAGAGTTACCATATTCAAGAGGCCATCACCTACCGCAATCTTGACCGAGGCAATTGGGGCATTTAAAGGCAATTACGAAGTAATTAGAATTGACTTGCATGTCAATTCGTGCCTTTAAATGGGGAGTGCAGTGCTCTGCACGACGGAGGGCAAAAGTCATTTGCTTTAGCAAATAGAATTGACATTTAGTCAATTCGTATTGCAATTACAGAGTAAGTATTATATTTAATCTTTCCGATATCGGCAAAAATACCTATATTTGTAGGTAAATTATATATTAAAACCTTGCCGATAGTTGATGACTTCAACGTAAACTATTAAATAGTATAGTATTATCTTTTACTCAAAATAGAAGGTGAGAATAACCATTTTTGAACTTACACGATCAATTGCTGCTGTGTATTTATACTCTGCGGGATCGAGAAGGTCATCTCTCTTACGGTTTAGGATATCTTGAAGTCCGAATGCAAATTTGAGTTCGGGAATAAATTTGAAATATTGAAAATATACGTCACATCCCAATCCTATCTCTAAATAGGTGTCATAGGTTTTAAGGCGAAGAAGGTCGCCTCGTTTTTTTGAAACATCAAATGTTGGGGCAACTCCCACCATTATATACGGGCGATAGTTGTTTAATCTCTTTGCACTATATTTTAACTCTATGGGTGCTTGTATATAGTTTGATTTTACATCTGTTTTTCGCTCTTCTCCCGAGAACTCGCCTCGGAATGTTACTGTCTTATTACCGAAAAGAAATGCCGGTGTGAAGCGTAAATTAAGGTAAGGGCACAGGTATAGGTCGCATAGTAGTCCTACATTAAATCCGGGTGAGAATGTGGGTACATCTGCTAACCATATCTCTCCGTTCTCATCAGGTTCTCCTGTTGGTACCAAACGTAGGTTTTGCATATTGAGTCCTAATGAGAATCCAAAATGCACACGCTTTTGGTCGGCGTACGGGCGTCGTTCCAATTTGCGTGTCTGTGCATTTGCCAAAGTGACAACAAGTAGGAGAAGTAATATGTATAATATACGTTTCATATTTCTTCTCTTAAAACGAATAAAATGGTTACTTATTGCCCTATCTATTGATTTTTATACTTCTGGAATTGTTAAAATTTAACTGCTGCTCCAAGTAGGAAGTTCATTCGTTGTGCTGGCATTCCGTAGTATATGTCGTAGTTTTGTGATAGAATGTTATTCCATTGTAGGTTGAAACTAATCAATTTTGTAAGTGAGTAGTTTGCCGATAGACTTAGGTCATATATGTCGCTCATCTTCTCAAACACATCCATTCCTAATGAGTTTTGGTAGCGATAACCTCTTCCTATTCCCATATAGAAATTTGCATTTATTGATAGGTTTTTAATTGGGTTTACTCCAACTTTTATATTCCACTCGTTTTTGGGTAGTGCCGATAGTATTGTTCCCTCTCCGTTTCTGCTTCGCCAGTTATTGAGTGTCCATTTAACCTCTCCCTCTATTATCTTTTTGATTTTAAAGTTTATGTTTGCTCCTCCTAACCAACGATAGGCATCTATTGGAGTGTAGTCTATTACTTCGTACGATGCAATCATTCCATCTGTGATACTCTCTTTATATCGCATATCAAAGAGTGCATTGGTTGAGGTTTTTATACCTCCATATACTCTTAATTGTACTCCGGGTATATAATCGAACAATAATCCCATTATAGCATTTGCTGCTGTGTATGTATTGTTAAGTTGTTTTGTGGGATTTATATATATGTTTCGTGCCGACATTTTACTCCATGAGTTAATCTCTTTTCCTCCGTCAACAACTGTGTAGAAGTGAAAGTATTTACCCATATCGGCATTAAATTCAAAGTCGGGTGCAAAACGTAATACAGTTCCATTGTTTACCGATATATCCATTCTTGCTCCAACCTTTAATCTGATTTTTTCGTTTGTGAATTTGTAGAATGGTGTTAGCGATACCATTGTATAGTTGTCAGCCTCTGCTACATCGTTATAGAATAGGTTATTCATATTAAACTCAAATCCTAAACGATTGTTGTTGCTTCCTAATCGTGCTGCAAGTTCAAGGTTTGCTGTTAGGTGATTCTCTCTTCCTCCCTCTTCTCCAATCATATAACCTATATTGTTATAGTAACCTGTGAATCCAACTGAGGCATTTATTGTTACGTCTTTGTTTTTTGTAGAGCGGAACGATGTTCCTCCGGCATACTGATTTACTTTTTGATATTCAGTTTCGCTGATAGTTGGTATGTTGGGTGTAAGTTTTGCTCCATAGTAGTTGAATTTGTTACGTTTGTATGCAAAACTTGTTGTCCACTCTAACTTATCAAAGGCGTGTTTATATGTTGCATTTACAACATTGCTGTTTAAATGTTGATATACTTTTTCGCCACCATATACTGGTACGTTGTCTTGGTATTTTAGATGTCCTCCTGTTGAGGTGTGGTTATACCATACGCCAAGTTGATTGCGTTTTGTATTTATAATTCTTATTCCCGCATCGGCGTTTATATTGAGATTGTTTCCCATCCCAAAATTTGCATATCCACGTTGATTGTTAAAACTATCTTCGCTCTTTAATTCGCTAACCAGTAGTGGTTGCGATGTGGGATTGCCCGATAGTGGTACTGCCCAAGTGGAGTATTCGTTTACAGGTTTCTCTACAAGTGGGTTTTCTGCTTGGGGAATACCTGTCTTTTTAACTGCTGCATCAACCTCAGGAGTGTATTCTTTCTCTATTGTTACT
>JAFXDI010000034.1 GCA_017521245.1 Bacteroidales bacterium | reverse complement strand
ATCTGTTGTCAAAGATAGGATTATTTCTTCATCTTTTTCAGGACTTTGGCTTTTATAATAGTTCTTCCACTTCCTTCTCTGTTCTCCTTTCATGACATATGCTTGATTCGGAGTTGCATAATCAAGACTTAAGTGTGGGCGTTTATTGTTATATATATCAATAACTTGAGCTATTCTATTCCGTGCATCAATCAAGCCTACAAAGTGCTCATCATTGAGCCATTCCGTTTTTAGTATTCCGTTGACTCTTTCCGCAATAGCATTTTCTCTAGGATTTCCGCACTCTGTCATACTGATCACCCCACCTAACGAAGTCATCCCCGACCTGATCGGGGATCTACTCCATACCCCAAAATACGAAGTCAAAAATCACTTGCTGAAACAATCAGACATGAGTGAAAATTTGGTTGAGGCAGTTGTTAGCGCCATTGATAAATTGAGATACCCGGTCAAGCCGGGTATGACGTGTGTGATTGAGCAGGGTATGACAGTATGTGGTCGAGCCGGGTATGATCTGATGGGTGACTAAAATCAGATTTAAAGGATAGGATTCTGAAACTTTTGCCTCCTTTATGTTTTTTCTTGGGTAAAATCCCATAAAAACCCTGCAAAGTTTTTATAGAACTTTTTTAGATTCTTTGAAACAATAAAAATGAGCCAATGGTGTTACTCTTCTAAGTTCACCATTGGCTCGTTTTATTAAATGTAAAGTAGGCTGCTATTTGCTTTTAAAGGTAGCCTACAATTGTTCTATCTGTTCCAAGGTAAGCCCTGTGCAGGTGATAATCATCTCTATGGAGATTCTATTTGCCTTCATCAGACGGGCGGTATCTATTTTACCTTGTTCAATTCCATGCTGAGTTCCACGCTCGATTCCTTGTTCAAGTCCTTGTTGAAGTCCTTGCTGAAGACTGTAATTTGCTGATTTTGGTTGTCAAATTTCTGTCTTACGACTGGTCCAAGTTGACGGATTAATGATTTAGAACTATTTTACGTTGACAGTCGTTTGATTTGGGGCTGATTTTCGTTGTCAGCCTTATTTTTCACGACTGATTTTTGTTTACTCTAATGCAGAGTCAGAACTTTTGGTTTGCCTCAGTTTATTGGGGTTCGGAACCTCAATAAACTGAAAACAAGCTAGTTTATTCGCTCAGACGCTGTAGTCGTCGCTTTGGTTTACAGAACATTAGCACTCGCCTTCATCTTGCTATTACGCTTATGGGCGATTAGGTTTTGTATCATCTCCTCACTGCTTTTGATTGTGTGAGCACGTAGGCAACGCTTGATCTCTGCAATTTGATAGTAGTACTTGTTGCCGATGGTGCTGTAAGTGATTTTACCGGCACTGCGTAGGCGTTGCAGAGTCTTGTCGCAGATGCAGAGATACTCGCAGACGGCTTGCCCGTCAACCCAATCATCGTCAAGAGAGCTTTGCTGCTCTAACTTGGCTTTGCGGATGAACTCGTCCATTGCTTCAATTTTGCTAATCAACTGCTGAAAAGCACTGTGTTCGATAGTTAGTACTTCCATAGATCTTAGTTTTATTGGTTTAATATAAATGTATTGTCTGCGCAATTGAGGTTGCTTCATTGAAAGTATAGGGAGCCTTTGTCCGGGAAGGTTTGGAACAAGGGCAAAAATTTTTCATTTATTTTGCGGTTACCTAAGAAAAGCATAGGAATATCCGCCCGAAAGCTCAGACAACGGCACAAAAAAAAGCAGAGGTGTTGCCTCTGCATAATGCACAAATCACAAATATAGATTGGCGTGTATAGTATGTGGGGGACTTGCTATATCATTTGATAGATATATGACCTATTTACAAGTAAATTAAAGGTTATATATTTGTCACTTCCACTTGATTGATTTTATGGAGGCGAGATCTCTTTTTAAAGACTCAATCATTGCTGCTTTTGATTTAGTGAAGAATGAATTAGAAGTTCTATTATGGGTATTTTTAGCTGCAATGGACATCTTTACTTGCTTGTGTCCCTTGTCAATATCAGAAGAATATATTGTTGCCATAGCTGTTATTTTGCAAAATAATGGTGATTTAAATTAGCCTCAAAATAGTGTTTCCTCTTGATCCATATAAAGCCATCTCCCTTTGTGATTACGGCTACATCTACTGGACCACCGACAGTTTCATCGTCTGTTGTTACATGTCTCTTTAAGCAAGTCATTCTAACTAGACTTTCTGCCATGTCAGCCAAATCCTCTTTGTTTAGGAATGCAACTGTTTCTAAAAGTTTTCCCGTATAATTGTCTCGTATATAATTGTTTATATCATCAACTAACGGTTTAGTCATGTCATCAATTTTAATGCCATTGATGGCATCTATAAGTTCTTGCGGAGCTGATGCTGTCTGAAGTGTTTCACTAATATTGTCTCGAAAGTTACTAAAATGTCCAAAGATTCCATCAATGATAGTATCTTTTAGCCTTTGATCAATGCCCCTAACCACTGTGTTAGCCACATCTGACTGAGCAAATGGAGCAATACATGCACTCTGACTATTTGAAACCTCGTAGTCAGATATTTTATGGTGCTTTACTCTATTATCAAAAGCAAGACCTATTTTATATTCATAATAAGAAGGAAATAACTCATCCTCTCCATATCCCCAAAAGATCAGACCTGTATAATTAAAATATACATTATGATTAGACATTATTATCCAAAATAGAGCGTCTACAAAGGTGTCTTTAAAGTCTTTTGGACATGATGGGTCTGCAACTATTTTATCAACAATAGAATCTATTACCTCCAGAGCATAACTGTTAAATTGCTTTTTCGTATAACCTTCAAAGCCTTCTCCACGCGTATGTTTTTTATAATCCCCAGAAAAGCCTTGTAAGATTTTGATTATTGAGGATAAAATCGTTTGATTGTTTATCTCAGCACCCTGGTCTTTCAATCCTTCAATTGCTAAACTTTTAACTCCATTGAGCAATTGGTTCGCCATAAATGCAATGTGAAGTTTTTGTTCAGCATAAAGTTTCGGCAATATTACGCCTGTTAAATAGCACCAAAAATCATTTGTATAATCAGATAATTTTGCAAAAGAGTTGTCTTTTAAATGGTTATCACGGTACATCTTAAAGATATTTTCCCATGGTACACCATGAAAATCTAGATTGTTATAAATGGCAATACCGACAGGGTGCTTTTTAGATAATGCAAAAATTTTATTGGTATGATTTGTAATTTTTACCTTATCTGAAATAGTTAGTGTGGCTGCACTATCCGCTGCAAACGCCACCCCGCGCCTATTTATTGTACCAACTATTGCTGTCATACTCTTTAGGGTTGTAGTATTATCTTAATAATTTCAGCATATTAAAAATATGACAGAAATCTCTTATTTGCTGTAAAGATAATAAAAAAATAACAGTGACAAAATTAAGCAGGCTGCTGATTATTTACTTTGTTCAATGCTCAGATTATCCTTGGTTTTTACCTGAATTTCAGTTCAGAAAAGCGATAAACGGTTTTGTTTGTAAAATCGTTTCGTCTTTGTTTGTGTATGGGTTTGATACATTGAGTGTTACAAGTGTTTCTGCTGTGCATCTTCCAAAGATGACGTTTAACAAAGAGATCTGCATTCTTATTAAAATTAACGATAAACATTAAATAATTAACGAAATGTTTGCGATTTCGGAATTTGTCATTACCTTCGCATAACGATTAACGATAATTTGTTAATGATAATTGCAAAATAACATTCTAAAAACATTAAGAACATGAAAATTTCTAAATCCACCCAGCGACGTATCGTTGCGCTTTTTGTAATAGTTTGTTTGATGTTCCTTCCCGATTTGATTCTTTCTGTCGTACGTGTTGTATTCGACGAGGATTGGAGAACGACAGAGAACATTACATATGTCGGCACATTAGATGTCAACCGTCCAAGCTATATGCTTGTCGATGGTGAGCAGAGTTTTAATACTCCAACCATCGTACGTTCAGCTACTGCTGACGAGCCTGCGATTGTTGTCGAGCCATCGCAATATATTGTTTACGCTACTGACGGCGATTACGAGGTCGATACTACGGCGGCTAAAATACGCACTGTATTGCGCTATATTTTGATGATAGCAACTGTCT
>JAFXDI010000033.1 GCA_017521245.1 Bacteroidales bacterium | reverse complement strand
TGTTGTCAAGGCGTTGATGTTTGATCCGTGTCCACCGTCACTTGGTGTTGGTGCTGCTCCAAAAGGAACTGATGCTACAACGCCTGATCGTACTCCATTTTTGTGACAAACGTCAAGGAACGCTGCCGGTGCTTGAATCATAGGTGCTGTCCAGTTTCCGTAAATATCGGTATAACTCCACATTGAATATACCTCTCCGCCAAACCAATATGAAGGGATACCATTCCAGTTTCCATTATTGGCTTCACCAAGAGGACACCACCACAATAGTTTTCTTTCAGGATTAAGATCCTCTTTTACTTGAGTTTTTGTAAACACAAAACGCTCACGAGGTTTTACACGAGAAATAAAGAATTGCTCGTTTTCTGCTGCTTCACTATCTCCGCTATAAAGGGCTGTGCCCGGAGACCAATTCTGATATGCAGTGTACCAAGGAGTTGAACCTCCTATCTTCACATATTGCTCATGCGTAGCTCTTGATTGCGCTGAAGCAATAGCACACACTGCAACAAACAATGAAAGTAAATTTAGCCTTTTCATTCTGTACAGTTTTTTTGTTAATAATTAGTATGTATTTCGTTAATATGTATTTATAATTATCAAAATATCAAATATTTAGTTAGAACTCTACCTTTTTGAGCATCTAATATATTTCAACTCTTCAATAATTAATTATATTTATATAGGCACACCTATTCATTATGGTGCAAATATAGTGAATAGTTTTGGAATAGCAAATACTTAATATTTTTTTTCTATTATTGTTATCTGTTTTTTATTGGAAAGTTTAAACTAATGGGCGATATAACAAAAAGAGATTAAATCTGTGCTTTGCACAAAATAGGGGTGCAGAATCTCTGCACCCCTATAAAAAGTTATGGTAAAGCTATTAATTCGTATCCGACAGCTAAAAACTATTTTTTAGCTACTTTCATAACTTTTAGTAATCCACCCTCACCTTTAACTTTAATGAAGTAGATACCATTCTCGCCATTAACAGCGATAGGATAAATCTCTCCCGCAGTTACTGAAAGCGATGCTTGGTCAAGCATACGACCTGCGTTGTCATATATCTCAACTGTGTAAACGCCATCCTCTACGAAACTTAAATATACTTCGTTCTCAAATGGGTTAGGGAATGCTTTCATCATATCCTCCACAGCTACATCCTCTATACCTGTTGGCATAACATTCACAACCTCAATGGTTTTTGTATCTGAACCCCATCCGTTAGAGAGTATCAATGTTGCAGGGAATTGTCCCTCTTTTGAATATATAGCTTCAGCATTTCCACTTGCTTTATCACCTGATGAAGAGAGTACACTTGCTCCTTTTATTTTCCAAGTAGGCAATGTTTCAATCTTATAGTTTGTTCCTGAGATAAATGGAGCTCCTGCTGCATACGAAACATTTTCAACAGCATATTGTACATTTTCTCTTTCTGCTGGATCATACTTATAAGCTTTCATTGATTTATTATATCCATTACTTGCCATAGAATTATCTGCTTGAGCCTCACTTTCAAAATCCCAATATCCAATAAAATTAGGATCACTTACATTTGTTGTGTGCTTCATTGACTCTTTAACCTCATTAGCAGTAAGAGTTTTCTTATACAGACGAACCTCATCAATTGTTCCGTCTATACCTGCGCGTTCCGATGCACGACCACCAATCATAATCACGTTTGATGATCTCCAATCATACAAACTCATAGAAGCTGTTGCAGAACCAACAAGATTTCCGTTTATATAAAGATCAAGAGTTCTGTTATTTGTGTAACCCATACACATTGCTACATGATACCATGTTTGAGGTTTAAATACAAAGTCACGAGATACTTGTAGTGCCTCTCCTGCATTAGAACTCAAACGATAGTGGAACATAAGGTTGTTCAAATGATATGAGTTGCTTTGGTCATCCAATTGTCCTTCTGGTGTTAATTGGCTCCATATATATCCCCACTCTCCATTAGGATAAGCATCTCCGGGAGAACGGACATTCAACAATTGAGTTCCTGATTTTTCGTGGTTAATAGAGTTGAAATATACCCAGAATGTTACAGAGAAAGGTGTTTGTGCATTAAATCCAAGATTATCACATGGTATTCCAAATGCTTTTTCTCCAAGTGCAAAACCGCGTGAAACATATCCGTCTGCATCTTCACGACCAGTATATGAGAAAGTTACCTCTTCGCCTATCTCAGCATACTGTTGACCTGGCTCATGCTCGGTATCATCTTCATCATAAACCAATCCTTTCTCGGTACTCATTGTAAATGTTTTTATCTCGGGCAACGCACCCACAGATAAAGGTGAAATTTGAATTCTTCCACGATATACCTCAGTATTACCATTAACTGTTAAATATAAGTCATAAAGACCTTCTTCGCTTAACGATGTTGTAAATGAGTTCGCATTGAATGTTCCTTTTACTGCATCATTCTCTGATGCCTTAATTACCCATGTTGCAGCGGGGTGTGTTGGATCATCAAATGCAACGGTAAACTTCTCGCCTGCTTTGATGATTGGCTTATCTATTGAGAATCCTTCTAACACAGTTGCAGCAGGCACAGTCATCCATGAACCCCAAGCAATATCACTTTGGGTTTTTCCATCCATTGATACAGCTGCCACACCCATACGGAATTTACCGCCTTTTTGTACATCATATGGAGCTCCTACTACGTATGCTGCCCATGATGTTGTTGCTGTACATAATACTGCTTCTGCTCCCTCTTGTTGTGTATATATTTTGTATAATGAAGTTTTTACATCTGAGTTATAGATTGGATCCCATGCATTAGCCACACTATAATAGCTACTCATATCAAAGAATATCTTTGCATCAACTCCTTTATATGTAACAGCCATAATTTTTGAATCATCCACTGAAGGAGTTCCTGGTACATCACTTGAACCTCTTGTTATTGAAATCTCTCCTATCAACACTTTAAAGTCTGATGATGTGTTTTCAAATTTCAATCCTAACAAAGCAAGAGTCTCTCCTCCTAATTTAAGAGTTCTACCTGAAACTTTTATTGATTTCTCAACCCAAGTATCCTCATCTGCTACTGCATTTGATACAATAACTGCCGATACCTCAGTTGTTGGTTTACTTTCAGTTGATGTTGTCAATTTCATTGAACCTGTTCCAGATACTACTTTATAACGAATGGTGAATTTATCGTTACTCATAATATCATATTTGGTCTTGAACAGTTGCAAATATGATACACTTGTTGCTCCTGTAATTTGCAAACAAGAACCACCAAACCAAGCATCGTCCCAAGAGAACTCAGCTGTCATATCAGTTGAAACATCTGTTGCATTTTTACCCATAAAGGTTTTTGTCCACCACCAACGCCATGTTGGCATATAATCTTGGATTCCTAAATTATACCACTCTTTATCAAATGTTGTTACACCATCCTCTTTGAAGAACATTCCGTTACCCAAATTAAAGTATGTAACAAATGGGTCACCTGCCAATGTTCCATCACCATATTGAGGAGTCATAGAACTACGAGCAGTAATGAAAGTAGAGAATCCCCAGAAATCAGTTGATGTAGAAGTATGCCAGTGTCTGTTATTTAAAGCAGGAGTATTAGCAGGGTTATAATTTGCTCCAGAGAATACATTCTCCGAAATCAATTGATATGTCTTTTGCATTTGAATAGGGTTCGCTCCCAACTCTCCACGAGACTCATAAATCATATTCATATTATGAGCGCCCCAAATTCCAAGAGAGATTTGAGAAGGACCAAGATCACCCCAATATGCAGAACTTGAACCTTGGTAATCTATTCCGGCATATACATCATAAGATGAACGTCCACAACTATTTGCTGTATTCTTTGAGGTATTAAGTGATGATGTACTGAATCCATAATTCATAAAATATGCATTACTTGTTGGATAGCCATTATAGTGGAACCAATCTTTGTTTTCAGAAGTTAACGCAAGACTTCCTCCACATTGTCCGCCATTAGTCATTAAAGAGTACCAACAATTGTGGAAGTTAGGCCAACCTTTCTCATCCTTGTATCTAAAACAGTTTGAAAGGAAGTTTTTCATCTCTGTTGAGAAACTTGTTGGTGAGAATGTAAACTCAGAGTTAAATCCAATTCCATCAATTCCATAGTAACGCAAATAACGCAAGAACTTCTCATATCCGCCATCAATCAAAGCCGAGAAGTTTGCTCCATGAGGAACATCTGTTTTTGAAACATACGAAGCCCAAGGCACAGATGCAAGAGTAGAAGTTAAGACACCGTTTTTATGACATACGTCCATCATTGCAGCAGGCATACGCACAAAAGGAGCAGTCCAGTTTCCAAAAATGTCGGTATAACTCCACATTGTCCAAACCTCTCCACCAAACCAATAAGTAGGCAAAGCATTCCATCCCTCAGAGCCAATAGGACACCACCAAAGGAATTTACGATTAGGATCTTTACTCTCATTAATTTGTGTTCCGGTAAATGTAAAACGCTCACGAGGTTTTACACGCGAAATAAAGAACTCATCATTCTCCGCTGCTGTTGTATGAAGACCTTGGTATAAAGGCTTTGTACCTATCTGGCTTATATCCAAAGCACGATAAGCAGTACTCCATTCCACACCCTCAGCAGCATAGTCAACATACTTCTCATGCGATGGCTGTGCCAAAACATAAGAGGTTGAAATTGCTAACAATGCAAAAAATAAAGTAATTTTTCTCATAAAATAATAAATTTAGTTGTTACTATATTGTTGTTTTTAACACAAATTAAATGCGCATATTACTCCATATTGCAAAAATAGAAAATATTTATAAATAAATACAATTTTTTAGACAAACTATTTTATTTTTCTCTCTCTTTTTTATACTTTAGCAGATAATAAACCAATAAAAGATATATAAGATATGGCTGTTAATAAAGTAATTCTTGTGGGCAACGTAGGCAAAGATCCCGAAGTTAGGTATGTAGAGAGTAATGTAGCAGTAGCAAATTTCCCGTTGGCAACAAGCGAAAGAGGTTATACCTCTCGCTCAGGAGTTCAAATTCCCGAACGCACCGAGTGGCACAATATAGTGCTTTGGCGAGGATTGGCAGAGGTGGCTGAAAAATATGTAAAGAAAGGCACACAACTATATATTGAAGGAAAACTTCGCACTCGTTCATGGACAGATAGCAATAACGTTGTAAGATACACCACTGAGATATATGCCGACAATATGGAAATCTTAAGCCGTAGAGACACAAATAATACTCAAGCGTCTCAAGAGCAAACAGCAGTAGAGACACCTGCGGCTGAGGAGAGCGATGAACTTCCATTCTAGTTGTCAGCAATCAGCTATTAGCTATTACTCCAATTGGTCATATTGTAGCTAATAAGATTATGAAAAGCATAGGAGTTATAGTAATAACATCATTAATGTTTGTAATATTTGGGTGCGACAAAAAAACCGCACCCAAACCTATTGCATACCAACACATTGAGAATATAACAACAGCTTACGCTCCGCATAACGTAAACACATTTCCGCTACAATTTGATATTTCTGATGGAGCTATTGCCGAAGACAACAAACAAAACAAAGGGTGGATTAATATAAAATACCCCAAATATAATGCAACAATATATTGTTCGTATATTGAGAGTAATGATATAGAAAAAGAGATAGCAAAGAGCAGAGAATTGGTATATGTTCACTCAAAGCACTCTTCAGGAATAACAACACTCAACTACAACGACACCACAAAAAGAATTTGTGCAGAACTTTATATATTAAATGGCAATGTAGCCACTCCATTACAATTCATAGCAACAAACAATAGCTCATATATTTTCAGGGGGGCACTATATTTCAACACACAAGTTAATACCGACTCTATTGCCCCCATTGTAGAGTATCTGCAAAACGACATTGCACAAATCATTGAAAGCATAAAACCCCAATAGAATATGGCACTTGCAGAAGTAATAAAAACTGGATGTGCCAATATTGCCATTTGGCACAAAACCGAAACAGTTGAGGAGTTAAAAGAGATACTGGAGGACAATGATATATTTAACAAAATTAAGACAAGCTACTCAAACACTAAACGACAAACAGAGCAACTAATCTCACACATACTCATAAAGCATCTGTTAGGCCAAGTAAAAGAGATAAAACACCGTTCAAATGGCGCACCTTACATAGAAAATTGTGAGAATAAATTTATATCTATATCCCATAGCAAAAAAAGCATAGCAGTTGCAATAAGCGAAAAGCCAATAGGGATAGACTTGGAGGAGATTGACCGCAAACAATATTCACTACACAAAAAATTTACTACCACAAACGAACAACTTTGGATTGAGAGTAGCGACAATAAGCAACTAATATCAGCAATAATATGGTCTGCAAAGGAGGCTATATATAAACTTGCCAATATAGAAAAACTACTCTTTGAAAGCGAGATAGAGATAGCCCCATTTAACCCCACTAAAGAGAGTAATTTTATAGCAACTTACCGAGGCAAAGTTGTCAATTGTCAGTTTTCATCTGGCAGTTGTCAGTTGTTAGTTGTCAGTTGTTAGTTAACGAACATACGTTCGTTGAATCTGCTCACGCTCGGCAAAGTTTAAGTAAACTTATTTTGCCCTCGCTTAACCGCAGATTTGTCAGTTGTTAGTTAACGAACATACGTTCGTTGAATCTGCTCAC
>JAFXDI010000032.1 GCA_017521245.1 Bacteroidales bacterium | reverse complement strand
TGCTTGGTACATATCAAGCATTTTACCCTCTGAAAGACCCTCTTTGATATCGATTAATACAACTTCGCTTGCTACTTCGCGAGAAGCCAATACGTTTGCACAAGTTGCGCCCACCATTCCGGCGCCGATAACTGTTACTTTAGACATAATAATTATTTATTTTTAGTGTTAAAACTTTTTGCTGTTAAACTTTTACAAAGTTACAAGATTAAACCAAATAAACGTCAATAGCGGAGATAAATTTTTTAGAAAAAATGTAAACTTTTTTAATTCCTCTCAATAATCATATTACATAGGATCTGCATCATAGTACAAGATAAGACTTTTAAATCCGCTTTGAGCATAAAAGTTATCCTCTGCTACCGAAATAATATCCCTCACCTTTTTAGGCGAAGCATTATTCTCAAGTTTAAGAACAATCTTTCTTATGTACATCGATTGCACTCTGCCGATTACAGGTTTGTCGGGTCCTAAAACTCTTCCTCCAAACACTTGTCTCAGAAGGTCGGCATACCATCGCGATGCTCGTTGAACGCAATCCTCGTTACGTCCTTTAATGTATATATAGATAAGTCTTGAGAAAGGCGGATAACTAAAATCTCTTCTCTCTCTAAGTTGCTCATTGAACATCCCTTCGTAGTCGTGTGTGAGCAGTTGCTTTATTATGGGGTGGTCGGCTTGAGTGGTTTGAACAATAACTCTTCCCTGTTTCCCTTTTCTCCCTGCTCTACCAGCAACCTGTTCCATCATCTGGAAGGCTCTCTCGTAAGCTCTAAAGTCGGGCATATTTAAAAGTGAGTCTGCTCCTAAAATACCAACAACTCCCACACGCTCAAAGTCTAAACCCTTTGTAATCATTTGTGTGCCTATCAAAACGCGAGTCTTGCCTGACTCAAAGTCTGATATAATCTCCTCGTAAGCCTTTCTGCTACGAGTTGTATCCAAATCCATACGTGCTACGGGATAATCTTTAAACTGATTAGCCGACTCCTCCTCAATGAGCTCTGTTCCAAATCCTTTTGTCTCAATGGTATGATATCCGCAGGCGGGGCACTTCTTGGGTATCTCGTATGTGTATCCGCAGTAGTGACAGGTTAATTGATTAAGGTGTTTGTGATAGGTCATTGTAACATCGCAATGCTTGCATTTAGGAGTCCAACCGCAGGTGTCGCACTCTACAATGGGGGCAAATCCTCTACGGTTACGGAATAGGATAACCTGTCCGCCCATATCCAAAACACTCTTTGATGCCTCTGCAAGTTGTGGCGATATATCTCCACTTGTCATAATCTTTTTACGACGTAGTTCACGAGTGTCGGCAATCTCAATTTTTGGGAGCATAATATCTCCGTGTCGTGTAAGAAGTTCCACCAAACCATATTTGCCGATTTTTGCATTATAGTAACTCTCTATCGAGGGGGTTGCACTGCCTAAAAGAGTCTTTGCCCTAAACGATGAAGCCAATATCATTGCCGTATTACGAGCATTGTATCGAGGTGCGGGATCTTGTTGTTTGTAACTGCTCTCATGCTCCTCATCAACAATAATCAATCCCAAATTCTTGAATGGTAAAAATAGCGAAGACCTAACACCTAAAACAACCTGAATACCATTGTCTTGTAGCAAGGAGTTCCAAATATCAACTCTTTCGTTATCGTTAAATTTAGAGTGATAGACTCCAAGTTTATTGCCAAACACTCTTGCAAGTCTGTTTGCAAGTTGGGTAGTAAGGGCAATCTCGGGGACAAGAAATAAAACCTGTTTTCCCTCCTCAATGGCATGTTTTATAAGATGAATGTATATCTCAGTCTTTCCGCTTGATGTTACACCACGTAGCAAAGTAATATCTTTGTTGCAGAAACAATCTATTATCTTGTTATATGCAACCCTTTGTGCAGGATTGAGTTCATGTGCCTTTTCAACTCTATTTGTACGCCCATCAAAACGATTAATCTCCTGTTTGTACTGAACAAAGATGCCTCTGTTTATCATTGCCAATAATACTGAACTATTTACCTCGGCACGTTCCAAAAGAGAGTTTCTGCTAACAATTATCTCTTGACCACCTCTGTTTGCCCCGGACATCTCTAAGAATGTGATAAATAGTTTAAGTTGTTTCTTTGCCCCTTTCAGTAGTTCAAAACACTCTCTTATTCTCTCCTGTTCCTCTCCTTCAAAAGCGAGTTTAATACATAGTTGAGTTTTAGGTTGGTATCTACGGCGTAGTTCCTCTTTAACAGCAATAATATTGCGTTCAAGTAGCGATTTGATAGAACTCATAACGCTCTTTATTCCACTCTTCTCTAAAGTTGCAATTGAGGCCTCTTTCTCTTTTGATAGAAACTCTACAATTAACCTCTCTTTT
The DNA here is from genome assembly GCA_017521245.1 of Bacteroidales bacterium. Lineage (NCBI taxonomy): Bacteria > Pseudomonadati > Bacteroidota > Bacteroidia > Bacteroidales > Bacteroidales bacterium. Next base: position 4,730 of record JAFXDI010000032.1, on the reverse strand, counting down.
GGGGTAAGGTCGTTACTCTCATCAAAGCAACACTCTTCGTTGAGTTGAAGAGTAGTTTCACTTTCGGGTTTCAGTCCCGAAGGTAGGGCAGCCTTATATACATCGCCCACGCTACACATATAGTAGTTTGCTATCCATTCCCAAAACTCTAATTGGCGGGGGCGGATAATAGGCTTGGCATCTAAAACCTCTAATATATCCTTAGTGTCGTATTCGGGTTTATTGCCATGAATATCCCTAACAATAGCAGTGTAAAATTTCTTTGCACCAAACTGCACAATAACCCTGCTTCCGACCTTTATGATTGGGAATATCTCTTCGGGTATGGCGTAGGTAAAATATTTACCCAAAGGCAGAGGGAGTATTACATCGGCAAAATATATCATAAAAAGAAAATTTGTATTAAACCTCAAAGGTAAGAAAAAGTTTACTAATTTTGTACTTAATAAATGCAAGTTATGGATATTTTAAACGCAATAGAAGCATATAACCTCCGCAATGGAGTATCACTTCAATTTAAGGCACTCCTTTCGGATATGGATGGAGTTCTCTATAACTCTATGCCTAATCATGCAAAAGCGTGGGCTGAAACACTTAGGGCAGAGGGTATTGAGTGTGAAGCAAGAGAGTTTTATGCTCACGAAGGACGTACAGGTAAGGGAACAATAAATATCTATTTCAAAAAGTTTAAGAATCGCGAAGCAACCGAAGAGGAGGTGCAGCGAATCTATTCAGGTAAAGCACAACGCTTTGTTGAGTGTGGCGAGGCTCATCCTATGCAAGGGGCACAATCTGCAATGCAAATGATAAAGACATCAGACAAACGTATTGTATTGGTAACAGGCTCAGGTCAAAAAACTCTTTTACAAAAACTCTCGCACCACTATCCTGACATATTTACACCAGAAACAATGGTTACAGCCTTTGATGTTACAAAGGGGAAACCTCATCCGGAGCCATATCTTATGGGATTGAAAAAAGCGGGTGTTGAACCTCACGAAGCAATAGTCTTAGAAAACGCTCCTTTGGGAGTTGAGGCGGCATCGGCAGCAGGAATATTTACCGTAGCAGTAAATACAGGACCATTAAGCGAGGAGGAGTTATACAATGCTGGAGCTGATATAGTATACCCCAATGTTGAAGCTTTTGCAAATGATATAAAAAAGATACTATAACACGATGATAAACAATATAATATATACAACAGAAATTTCGGAGAGTATAGATGGTCTATTGTTGCAAAAGGAGTATGATAAGCTGTTTATATTAACCGATGAAAACACACATCGTTTTGCAATGCCACTACTTGCTGATAGTGAGGCGTGTGCTACTGCAAAAGAGATAATAATTCTTGCCGATGACACAAACAAAAACCTTCAAAATCTCTCAACCATCTGGAGCGCATTAGTAGAGGAGGGGGCAACTCGTAAATCTCTGCTTGTAAATCTTGGAGGGGGTATGATAACCGATATGGGAGGTTTTGCGGCAGCAACCTTTAAAAGAGGTATTGAGCATATAAACATTCCCACAACCCTGCTCGGAGCAGTAGATGCCGCTGTTGGAGGTAAAACAGGAATAAACTTTGAGGGATTGAAAAATGAGATAGGGGCATTTAAACAACCTTCGGCAGTAATTATTGATACCCAATTTTTTAAAACACTATCAAAGGAGCATCTTCTTTCGGGATTTGCAGAGATGTTAAAACATGGATTGATAAGCAACATAGAGAATTACAATAAACTACTCTCTTTTGATATTTGCAATCCGGATTTTGAAGAGTTGTTGCACTTGGTTGAGGACTCAGTGTCTATAAAAGAGAATATAGTTGAACAAGATCCTCTTGAAAAAGGAGTTAGAAAATATCTCAATTTAGGGCATACAAGTGGGCATGCAATAGAGAGTCTTGCCATGAAACGCAACACTCCTGTTCAACACGGATATGCAGTGGCTTGGGGATTGGTATGCGAAGTGATATTGTCTTATATGAAATTTGGTTTTTCTCAAAGAGAGATACATCGTTTAACAGATTACGTAAAAGCAAATTACGGCACATTTCCTATAGGATGCAACGACTATCCTTTTCTTTACGAGAAGATAACACACGACAAGAAGAATGAGTCGGGAAGAATAAACTACACTCTCTTAAAATCGGTTGGAGAGGTAGAGATAAACGTGTCGGTAACAAAAGAGGAGATAGAGTCTTCATTTGACCTATATCGCGATCTATTTGGATTATAGCCCTTATGATAGAGAAGAGCAACGCCATAATACTTCATGTAACAAAGCATAACGATACCACACTGATAGTGAATGCCTATACCGAAAAGTATGGAAGGGTGGGCTATCTCTTTGTTGTAGGAACTAGTAAAGCCTCTCGTCAGAAGCGAATGTTACTCTCTCCGCTATCCATTGTAACCATAGAGTGTGATTACAGAGCAAAAGAGAGTTTGCAGAAGATTAGGAATGTTGAGCCACTCGTGCTGCAACAGTTACAGTTTGATGCAGTAAAAGGCTCGGTTGCTCTCTTCCTTTCGGAGTTTTTGATGAAGATAATAAGAGAACTTGAGCCATCGCCAAAGTTCTTTAAGTTCTTGACCGATACCATATCGTTATATAATGTAATGGAGGATGGTAAAGCAAACTTTCATTTATGCTTTTTGTTTAACCTATCTTCGTTTTTAGGATTCTATCCTGATACAGGGAGTTATCAAGAGGGTACATTCTTTGATATGTTAAATGGGGAGTTTGTTGTCTCACGCCCTGCACATAACCATATACTCATACCCTCTGATGCCGAAAAGTTTATGTTGTTATCAAGAATGAATTTCAATAACCTGCACCTCTTTAAGTTCTCGCGTGATGAGCGCAGAGAGGCACTTGAGAGAGTGATTGAGTATTATAGAATACATCAGGGATTTACCGAACTAAAATCAGTTGAGATACTTAAAACTCTTTTTGATTAGAGAAAAATATATGAAACCAATATTCAGAACAGATTTAGCACTTTTAATATTGTTTGTTTTATCTCTCTTTTCGGGTATTCAAATACATTATGCCTCGCATTTTCAATCTCACGAAGTATGGCATAATTGGTCGATTGTGCATATGGTGGTAAACATATTATTGTTGGGAGTAGCAATAGTACATATAAAACAACATTGGGTATGGTTTAAGACAATCTCTTCATCACTCTCTCGCAAGAGCAAAGTAACAATAGCATTAAGTATAATATTTGTTTTGGTGTCTGTTACAGGAATAGTTCTGCTAACTTGTGCCAATGGAGGTAAAGGTTGTTGCGGATATTCAAGGATAGGTATTATTCACTATTGGTTAGGAATTGTGTTTGGAGTATTTGCTTTACTACATTTTATTGGCAGATGGAAAATATTTAAGAAGGGAGTAAAGAGAAGATAGGAGTTCTAAACCTGTCATTTTGCAGAAACAAAAAAATAGAGTACCTTTGTGCCGAGCAAAAACAATGTCTCCGTAGTTCAACGGATAGAACGAAAGTTTCCTAAACTTTAGATTCGGGTTCGATTCCCGGCGGAGATACAAAAGGTGTGTCAAAAATATTTGGCACACCTTATTTTATACTATGAATAAACGAATAGAATGATAAATCTGTTTAATTATTGTTGAGTGTGAACAGATTCAACAAACGAATGTTTGTTAACTAACAACTACCCCGTAGGGGTGGCTTTAGTCAACAACTAAGACTCACAATTATTTCCTAAACTTGCTCTTAACATCATTGAATATTTGTCGCAATCTGTTTTCGTCCCCCTTCTTGCATATTAAAAGAACGTCATCAGAGTCGGCAATAATAAAATTATCTAACCCCTCAATAACTGCCAACTTGCCAGACTTAACCGATATAATATTTTCGGAACTGTCATAAATCAGAGTATTACCAAGATCTGCATTTCCTCTGTGGTCTTTTCTTGATATATCGTAAAGCGAATCCCAAGTACCAATATCACTCCATCCAAACTCAGCACAAAGAACATAAACATTCTGAGCCTTCTCCATAAGAGCAAAATCGATAGAGATATTTTGCAGAGTAGGGAAGATAGACTCTATACTCTCAGCCTCTTTTGGGGTGGCAAGATACTCTTTAACCTCTTCAAAGCGAGATGTAATTTCTGGTATATAACGTTGTAGAGCATTCTTGATAACACTATTACGCCAAATAAATATACCTGAGTTCCAGAAAAACTCTCCACTCTCAACAAAAATCTCAGCCAACTCTCTGTTGGGTTTCTCGGTAAAGGTCTTAACTTTGTTTACGCCATCCTCAACGTGGTCAGATATTTGTATGTAACCATACCCTGTTTCAGGTCTTGTGGGTTTAATACCTATGGTAAGTAATGCATCATGAGTTTCGGCAAATGAGATAGCCTTCTCTACTGCCGAGCAGAAAGCCTCTTTACGTAAAATAAGGTGGTCGCAGGGAGCAAATACTAAAACAGATTCTGGAGATAAGTTTCCAATGTGATATGTTGCGTATGCAATACACGATGCTGTATTCTTTCGTGCAGGCTCACATAAAATATTCTTGTCATCTATCTCAATCTGCTCCTTAACAATCTCTCTGTATTGTTGGTTGGTGGCAACAAAAATGTTCTCTTTTGGAAAAAGAGAGGAGTATCTCTCAAATGTTGTTTGTAAAAGAGTCCTTCCTGTTCCTAAAAAGTCAAGAAACTGTTTAGGCATCTCGGGGCGAGATACGG
>JAFXDI010000031.1 GCA_017521245.1 Bacteroidales bacterium | reverse complement strand
TCTGCCATTATCGTGTACTTTTGCTCTATTAGTTGGTAAAATTGGGGTTGTTCGGCTTAAATATAGGTTAAAAATGTATTTATAAAACCTAAATAAGCAAATTTACAAGCAAAGATACAAATTAAATCGAAAAAAATCGTTTACTTTGCAGATTATTACGCATATATTAAGAATCGGTCTGAAAAAATTCGTTCTTAACAAGAGTTTTTTATGAGATTGTATTCTTTTTTATTGTAACAAAGCAAATAAAAATAGTATCACGATTTTATATAATTAAAACGAAATGACACAAGAAGAGGTTTTTAAAAAATTGATTTCGCACTGTAAAGAGTATGGTTTTGTATTTCCTTCAAGTGAAATATATGATGGACTTTCGGCAGTGTATGACTACGGTCAAATGGGCGTAGAACTAAAACAAAACATTAAGAAATATTGGTGGGACAGTATGATTCTATTGAACGAGAATATCGTTGGTATAGATTCTGCTATTTTTATGCACCCTACTATATGGAAGGCATCAGGACACGTTGATGCATTTAATGACCCTCTAATTGACAATAAAGACTCTAAAAAACGTTATCGTGCCGATGTGCTTATTGAAGAGCAAATGGCGAAATATGATGACAAAATCAATAAAGAGGTTGAGAAAGCAGCAAAACGTTTTGGCGACTCTTTTGATGAGGCAATGTTCCGTCAAACTAATCCAAGAGTATTAGAGACAGCAGCAAAACGTGATGAGTTACATGAACGTTTTGCAAAAGCAATGAACGATAACAACCTTGCAGAGCTTCGCCAGATAATTGTTGACTATGAAATAACTTGTCCAATAAGTGGAACAAGAAACTGGACTGATGTACGACAATTTAACTTGATGTTTTCAACAGAGATGGGCTCAACCGCCGACGGAGCAATGAAAGTATATCTACGCCCCGAAACTGCACAAGGAATTTTTGTAAACTACATTAACGTTCAAAAGACAGGACGAATGAGAATACCATTTGGTATTGCACAAATTGGTAAAGCATTCCGTAACGAGATTGTAGCTCGTCAATTCATCTTCCGTATGCGTGAGTTTGAACAAATGGAGATGCAATTCTTTGTTCGCCCAGGCGAGGAGTTAACTTGGTTTGAGAAATGGAAGGAGACTCGCTTAAAATGGCACAAAGCACTTGGCTTAGGCGATCACAAATATCGTTTCCACGACCATGACAAATTGGCTCACTACGCAAACGCAGCAACAGATATTGAGTTTGAAATGCCATTCGGATTTAAAGAGGTTGAGGGAATACACTCACGTACAAACTTTGACCTTGGAAGTCACGAGAAATATTCAGGTAAAAAACTACAATATTTTGATCCCGAGTTAAACGAATCATACGTTCCATACGTTATTGAAACATCAATAGGTGTTGATCGTATGTTCTTAAGTGTTATGTCGGCAGCATATTGCGAAGAGAAATTGGAGAATGGTGAGAGTCGCGTAGTTCTTAAATTGCCAGCAGCACTTGCACCAATTAAACTAGCAGTGTTCCCATTAGTTAAGAAAGATGGACTACCCGATAAAGCACGTGAGATAATGAACGACCTTAAATTCGACTTCAAGTGTATGTACGACGAGAAGGACTCTATCGGAAAGAGATACCGCCGTCAAGATGCAATCGGAACACCTTTCTGTATAACAATTGACCACGACACACTTGTTGATAATAAAGTTACAGTACGTTATCGCGACACAATGCTTCAAGAGCGTATAAACATAAGTGATATTAAAAATATCATCAGCGAGCAAGTATCGTTCAAGTCGCTACTTAAAAAGATTGCACAAGAGTAATACTAATGAAGAGATTACCACATATAATATTTATTGCGATGGGAGTGCTTATTGCTCTCTCATCGTGCAATAAAGAGGAGAACAATTGGGATAAATACGAAGATTGGCGAAATGCCAATAACGATTTTATTGAGGCAAAAGCTGAGGAACTCAATGCAGCAGGAACTGCATTTGTTTACGAGCAGATAACTCCTGATTGGGATAAGGGAAGTGCTATATTGATGAAAAGGCTCAAACATGGTACCGGCACTAAAAACCCTCTTTACACAAGTTATGTGGATGTAATATACAAAGGAACTCTATACGATGGAACCCCTTTTGACTCTACCTATTCATATACCGATAGCATCACAACCTTAAAACTATCGGCAACAGTACAAGGTTTTGCAATGGCACTTACCAATATGGTAGTTGGAGATAGTTGCGAGATTATTATCCCTGCATACGCAGGATATGGCGAACAAGACAGAGATAAAATACCACCATATTCAGCACTAATATTCGGTATAAAATTAGTAGATATTCCAGCATACGAAAAACCATATCAAAAGAAGTAGAGAGTATAATTATATTTCATAACAAAGAGTATGAGTCAATTGTAAAGTGAGCCCCAAAGTTTGAACAAAAAACTTTGGGGTTCACTTCAATGTTATCCTCTTCTCATTTTTCCCTTATAAGACCCCTTTCTCTCTATAATATTTAAGTGATATCTCCAAGTAAAATATTAGTTATGTTTTACTCTTTATGGTAAAAGACCAAAGTCATTCTTTCGTTAACTACTATTGTCTTTCCAGTTTGTTTATATCCCATCTTCTCATAAAGGTGGCAATTACCTTTCTCTTGTAAGATAGTATCAAGCCCCCATCCGGAACATCCGTGAATCTCTTCGGCCAACTGCATCGCTTGTTCCGTTCTTGCCTCTATCATCTATCAATATATCTCCTTTACAAAGATTTTTGCAGTGCGTAATAATCATTCTTTTGTGGAATACATCATCTAAATATCGAGTTATCCATAATACTTTATCACTCCACGCTGATGGATTCTTCCATGGTGCTGTTGAGAGGATGTAACAGTCATAATGTTCGCTAAGGCGGTGAACAGCATCTATTGCTCCATTCATTGGCTCCATTTGTCCAAATAATCCTGGAATCTCATCCTCTCTACCTTCATATTCTTTGAGAGTCTCTTCATTCTGTTTTGCTAATGCCGATTTAAAATCAACAAGTACTCCGTCCATATCAAAATAGAGACGTTTCTTGCGTTGTGCTGTTTCTGTATTATTTATATCGTATGATTCTCGTATCTCGGTGAGTACAGAACAAAATTCTGATTCTGTCAAGATTGTTTTATATGGATTCTGCTCGCCCTGACTGTGATATAACTTCATTCCATGAGTTGACATCAAGGCAATACGAAAACGCTCGTTCTGTTCAAACATAGCCTTATATGCTTTGCGTATCAGGTCTTGGAACTCCTTGCTCTGACGGTTTATTGCAGAGCCTTTCCACCAAATTATCTGGTCTGTCTGCCAATAGGTTGAAGTCTCATTCTTGGCATCTTTGCCTTTCATAGAGCATATCAGCCTTTGTTTATCTGTATCTTGATATTTCAATGACTGAAGGAAGCCTTCCATACTTCCGCATTGAACTCCTTCAAAGCGGAATTCATTACTACATAGGTTTGATAAGACATTAGCGGGGTATGGATTTTTACTTCATATATCCAATGCCTTGCCTCGCCACACTTGCCATTTTATATATAAGTTTCTCAGTTTCATAGTTTTATTATGGATATATATGAGATGGTTGTTTGGATTATGCCTATTTACAATAGGTCGATAACTACTTCAACAGTAGCATAGCAATTAAGTTTTATACACCTCTTAAAAGGCCTCTGTCATATTGAAATAGAAGAGGGCGTGTTTGTCTGCAAAACTATATCCTGCATCAACTCTGAAGTTCATACGTTTTTGTACTTCGACTCTTAATCCTCCTCCAATATTAGGTAGAACGGCGTTGTATTTTATAATATTCTCGCCCATAAATCCGCAACCAACCCATGCTGCATATCCAAGTCGGTGTAGTAGTCGTTTAAATTTTGTATCGGTAGCAATATCCCACATGTGTCGCCACTCAACTTCGGCAGTTACAGCTGTGTGGTCGCGATATTGACCAAGATAGTACCCTCTTAGGTTAAATGGTCCTCCCACTATTGCTTGTTGCGAGAATGGTGTATCTCCTATCTTTGTTTTTGCTAATATGTTCCATGCCAATACTCTGCGGTGCGTTTTTGAGACCTTATAATATTGTCGGTAGTCTATTGTGATTGATCCAAAATTGTATTCTCCGCCAAAGTATTTGCTATAAAATAGGGCTCGTGCCTCAAATAACATACCTTTATAGGCATTGGCTGCGATGTCGCGAGTGTCGTAAGAGTATGCCAATCCAAGTCCTACGTTTATGTCTGTAAGCCCTTCTGCTGTTCCTCCTTGCTTGATATAGAAGGGGTCTGATACTACATAACTTCCGGGATTTTTAATCTTCTCAAAATAGAGGTCGGCAATTGGACCTATATAACTCGCACTCTTTTTAATCCGGAATAGTAGTACGGGATTTATTTGAAGAAGGTCGGCATTATATCCTGTAACATCTTTTTTACGTTCTATATTGTGATTGTTAGAGTATCCTACACCGTAATAGTTCTCGCCTGTGTGTTTGTACTCATATAATCCTTGTAGCCTTATTTTGTCATCTTTAAAATAGATATATGGCTTTGATATAAGAGTAAATCCAAGAGGTTTGCCAAATGACATTGTAAAGTTCAGCGGTATTACACTTCGTTGTAGTGAAGTGTCGCTCTTTACTGTGCGAAAGGTCATAAGTGTTGCAAGTCCAATTGAAAATCCGTAATCGGGCGAGTATCCCGGACCTCCCAATATGCTGAACTTAAAGTTCTTATCTTTTTTCTCTTTCTTCTTTTTTTTATTAGATTCAATATCCACTCCTGTTGATAGGGCATCTAATATCTTGTTGATTTTTGCAATCTCCTCATCGCTGTAATGTATGTTTGCCGAATCGGGATATTGTGTCAGTAAGGAGTCTAAGGATAGAGTAAGTTCATTGCACGAGATTGTATCATTACGCAACTCTTGCGCCTGAATATTTATTGAGAACAACAATATTATTGTTGTAAATATTTTAATGTATATCTTTTGCATTGGTACAAAGATACTGTTTTTTTTGAATATAAAAAAAGTACGATTAATAGTACATATGTATTATCGCCTTAATCATTCAAATCGATATATCCCAATCCGTGATTGCGTTGCAAATAGGCATAGGCGTAAAGGAGATTCGTCTGAGTCTCAGGAGACAACTTATAGATAGGGGTATTTGAAAGAGGTGTATCATAAAATTCTTCTTTGCCATTGAAAGATTTGCTGAAATATTTATGCCACTTGCGGTTGCTAATTGGTGGCGTTTTTATGATAAAGAAGAATTGAGGTTTGCCACCTCTAAGTAGTTCTCTTGTAAAGGCTAAGGGGATAATCTGCACTTCCTCTTCTGAGATATTGTGGTCTGCCATATAACGTTTAAAACCTGTTTCCTCATAGAATTCGCGACGCATCTCTTGAATGAGATATTCCTCTAATGAAGCAATTGGTTTTGAAGGAGGAACCACAACACCACTAGTAGTACCTAACATGCTAGAGAATACCCCTACTCCCTTTTTTCGGGGTTTGAGAAAGAAATGTATTCTATCGTGTCGTCCTATACTTGAACGTTGTGTATACCATATTCCAGAAACACCAATGGTATTGGCCATTATAGATTCTTCAAATGGTTTTAAGCATTGATTGTGCGAAAGATCTCTTACGCGCATAGAGTCCTCAGAGCCTTCAGCAACGATAGGAACATCTAAAGTTAAATTAGTACGTACTTGGTCATAGTAGGAGGCTTTTTGTAATTCACATTTGAACCCTTTTTCTTGTTTAACAAGAGATTTTATGCGTAGAGTGGGACTATCATAAGGATTTTTCTTGGTGCTGATGAAATCTGCTAATACTCCCTCGGTAGCCTCCACCAATTTCTGAGAGAGTTGAAATTGTTCGAGATCTTTTGTTACTACCTCAATCTGAGGAGTTGCCCCTGCTTGTATATAATTGATAATTTCTTTGTAGGGGAGTTGTACTTGTTGTATTTCTCCTTCCCGGTTGATTGAAAGGGTCATTACATCTTTTTCGTAGTAGTTGTTGCGAATTGCCAATGAGTAGTCAATAAACTCGCTATCTGGCAGATTCTTATTGATATTATTGCTTAAAATCTCCTTTACCAATGAGTCGGGATAGAAAAAACGATACTTAATATAACGGCGAAAAAAAGAGATGGAGCTTAATTTCTTTCTATACCAACACCATAAACCTACTAAAGTTCCTATTAATGAAATACAAAAACCTGCTAATGAAATATACTTCTCCATTGATGATAGCCTTAATAATAATTCTTTATCTTTCCTTTCGGAGGGTTTAACCCTCTTCAAAGGGCAAAGATATTAATATCAAATTAATATACCAAGTTTCATATTTATTTTTCATAGGGAGAAAATCTTAGATCTTATACTTATGTAAAAAACTACATAACCAGAAAAGAGACTTATCCGCTGAAAAGTCTCTTTTTTTGTATCAATTAGTATGAAATCTGACGACTGCTCCCTAATTTAACAATTATCAACAATGGATGTGGCGTAAAAATAGATTTGTATTTTTATATTTGCATTGTAATATCTTCTTACTCCAATTACAAAACAGAACAAGAAGACCGACCAAAAATCACTTTTTAGTCGGTCTCTTTATGTCTTGACAAAAAACTCTATCTATAATCTTTGAGCAATATCTGTAATTTTTGACGCATGTAAAATATTCTGCTCTTTACTGTTCCAACAGAGAGATTTAATACTTGTGCAATTTCAGAATATTTTAATCTTGCAATGAGCATCGAAAGTAGAACTTTATGCTCTTCCGAGAATGTTGCTATGATGCGATTAATATATTGAACTTCTAATATGCTCTCGGGTGTTTCGGTATCTGCTACATTCTGCAAATCATTCAGGGAATAGAGCTCTTCTGTATTATTTGTTATTGTTTTAGTATATGAGTTTCTGTGGTAGTTGTTTATGAATATGTGTTTCATAATAGTAACCAT
>JAFXDI010000030.1 GCA_017521245.1 Bacteroidales bacterium | reverse complement strand
TAAAATTATAGATTATGAGTACAATTTTGTCAATTTTATTACAAGAGCAAGCACAAGGTGCAGGTTGGGGAAATATTATATTTATTGTAGCATTGGTTGCAATATTCTATTTCTTTATGATACGTCCTCAATCAAAACGTCAAAAAGAGATAAAAAAATTCCGTGATTCACTAAAACAAGGAGATAAGGTAATTACAGCAGGAGGTATTCATGGAAAAATAAAAAATGTAAAAGAGAATACAGTAGTATTGGAAATTGCAGATGGAATGAATATAACTGTTGAAAAATCATCAATATATGCAACAGCTCCAGAAGCATCAGAACAACCTCAAAAATAGTAAGCAATACTAAATATATAGGGTTTTCGATATAACAAAGTTATAGCGGAAACCCTATTTTTTTTCATCTCAATACAAAACCAAAACAAAAATGAAAGAAATATTTAATTTTATATCAGCATTTTTTTCAATAGTTAAGGTCTTTTTTGCATCTGTAAAGAAGATTGGGAACAAACAGTTTTTTATATATATACTGTTTTTGTTGATTTCCACTATGTTTTGGTTTTTACAATCATTAAATAATAAAGAGGTAGTTAATATATCATTGCCGTTGGAGTATGCAAACATTCCAAAAGATATGATATTTGCAAAACTCCCTCCACAATATGTCGATGTTCAGTTACGAGATAAGGGGATGAATTTATTGAATTATTCGTTACGTAGAAATAATCCAATAAAGATAGATATGTCAAACTTCCCATCAAAAAAAGGAAAGGTAGTTATATCAAGGGATAAACTTCTGGCAACCATTAGTGATGAGTTAAAATCTTCAACAGAACTTGTAAATCTTTATTCTGATTCGTTGGTATTGGTATATGCAAATAAAGAAGGAGTAAAAGTTCCAGTTAAATTAAACTCAAATATAACAATATCACATAATTGCATACAAAAAGAAGATATTGAATTATCTCCATCAGAAGTTACTATATATGCCGATTCATCTATTATGATGTCAATTTCAGAAGTAGAGACCGAACTTTTAGTTTTAAATAATTTGGCAGAAACAAAATCAGTTAATGTTAAATTAAAAGATATATATGGAGTTAAAATTGAACCGGAAGAAGTTATGGTTAAGGTGCCAATAGAGAATTTAATTCCAAAAACATTATCATTACCCATAGTTCATAAAAATTTTCCTGAGAATGTTTCAGTTATAACTTTCCCTGCAAATGCCGAAGTAAAAGTTATGGTACCTATGTCAAAATATAATGAGACAGATAACTCTAAATTCAGACTTGATATAGATTATAAACACTATAAGTATAATATGCAGAAATTGCCACTGATACTATCAAAATATCCCGACTATGTAGAGCAACCTTCCATTGACCCAGATAGTGTTGAATATATAATTGAAAAGAAAGAGATGATAGAAGAATCACCTAAGCAATAATGAAGACAATAGGAATAACAGGGGGCATAGGAAGTGGAAAGAGTGTAGTTTCTGCAATATTGAAGATATTAAATTATCCCGTGTATGATTCTGACAGTCAGGCAAAGCAATTGATGATTACTTCTCCAACAATTAAAACGCAACTAAAATCGCTGATTGGAGAAGATGCCTATGTCGGAGATATGCTAAATAAGTCTCTTCTCTCATCATATGTCTTTACTTCTGAAGAGAATAGAGAGAGGGTTAATTCAATAGTTCATCCGCAAGTTCGTATTCACTTCGCAGAATGGAAACAAAAACAGACGTCAGAAATAGTTTTTATCGAATCAGCTATATTGTTTGAGTCGGGTATGAATGAGGATGTTGATGAGGTTTGGTGTGTTTATGCCGATATTGAAGAACGTATTAGAAGAGTTATGAAGCGTAATTCTATCTCTAAACAAGAGGTTATGGCGCGTATTAATTCTCAAATGTCAGATGATGAGGTATTTGCAAAATCGGATTGCATTATTGATAATAGTGGGAAAATATCATTGTTAAAACAAATTAAAAATAACCTAAACATATATTGATTTATATTTAATTTTTGTATCTTCGCAAGAGTAAAAAACAAAATATTATAGATATTTATTAAATCTAATAACTATGTTAAAAGACGTTTTATCTATATCTGGAAAACCCGGATTATATAAATTAGTATCTCAAGCAAAGGGTATGCTTGTTGTAGAATCACTTGTTACAGGAAAAAGAATGCCTGCGTATGCTCACGATAAGATAATATCATTAGGAGATATATCAATATATACAGAAGATGAAGATCGCCCATTATCAGAGGTATTCGAGACTATAAAAGAAAAGGAGTCGGGTAAAGCAATAGAAATATCAAAATCAGCATCAGCAGAGGAGTATCGCAAATATGTTGAGAGTGTAATCCCCGATTATGACAGAGAAAGAGTATATCCCAACGATATAAAACGAATAGTAGATTGGTATAATATCGTAATAAATGCAGGAATAACAGAGTTTGTTGAAAAATAGACATCTAAGGTTAGATGTTAATTATAAGTTGTACGGTGCTATGCACCTTAGTTTTAATTTTAACGGAGTTGCACTCTTAAAGTGCAACTCCGTTTCTCTTTTACAACTAATTGGTCCAATTAGCCTAATTCGTCCAATATAATTAACAACTGATAGCTGACAACTAACAACTAATAGCTAAAATTACTTATTTTCACTTATAATATCTTTTACGGCTAATTGAAGTTGGTTTCGTATGCTACCTATTCCGTATCCTCTTAAATTGTATTTCATCTCTTCTATAGTGTAGCATATATCAAAAGGACTATTTGATTTTATATACTCATAATGCTCTTTTTGGTCAAATGCAATACCGTTTAGGATATTTGCCGAACTATCATCAATCATCTCCAGCTTTATGTGTTTGCCATCTTTGCCAACCAATTTGCTGTCTTGATAGTCTCTTACATCGTGTGTTGCAAAAACAGGTTTTGGATTACCCGGTCCAAAAGGAGCAAGTTCCATTATCTGTTTGTGTAATTCAAGAGTAATATCTTTAAATGTCAAAATTGCATCAATATCTATTTGAGGAACGGTTTGGCGTTTTTCAATATTCTCTTTAACATATGCCTCAAAACGTTCAATGAAAATAGGAATTTTCTCTTCTTTTAATGATAATCCAGCAGCGTATGTATGCCCACCAAAACTCTCTAATAAATCGCGACACGATTCAATAGCCTTGTAAATATCAAAACCCTGAACTGATCGTGCAGAACCTGTAACAATACCATTAGAGAAAGCAAGAACAACGGCGGGTTTATAATATATTTCTGTCAATCTTGAAGCCACAATACCAATAATCCCACGCTTCCATTCACGATTATATATAACGATAGATTTTTGTTCCTCAAAATTTTCTTTTTTTGAAAGAATCTCATTCGCCTCTTCTGTTATGGTTTTGTCAAGGGCCTTTCTCTCTTCATTATATTGATTGATATTTTTGCTACGCTCTTTTGCTGCTTCAAAATCTGTTGATAAAAGTAAATCAACGGCCTCTTTCCCTTGTTCCATTCGTCCTGAGGCATTAATTCTTGGTCCAATTTTGAATACTATATCAGATGTATTTATCTGTTTGTTTTGTAAGCCACAGATATTTATAATACCTTTTAAACCATGACTTGGCTTTTCATTTAATCTTTTAAGACCATGGTATGCAAGAATCCTGTTTTCTCCAGTTATAGGTACAATATCTGAAGCGATGCTAAGAGCTACAAAATCGAGTAGGGGATATAACGATGATTCATCAATCCCATTGTCTTTTGCAAATCCTTGCATAAATTTAAAGCCTACACCGCAACCCGAAAGTTCGGAGAATGGGTAATTAGAATTTTCTAATTTAGGATTTAAAATAGCAGTTGCATCAGGTAGTTCATTATCAGGGACATGATGGTCGCATATGATAAAATCAATACCTTTACTTTTAGCGTATTTTACTTTGTCAATTGCTTTTATTCCACAATCTAAAGTAATTATTAGTTTGATACCTTTTTCGTATGCGTAATTGATACACTTTTTTGATATACCATATCCCTCTTCGTATCTGTCGGGTATGTAATATTCAATATTAAAGCAATATGGTTTTAGATACTTATATACTAAAGCCACTGCGGTTGTGCCATCAACATCGTAATCACCAAAAATTAATATTCCCTCTTTTTGCCCTATAGCATAATTCAGTCTATCCACAGCCTCTCTCATCCCGTCCATAAGATACGGGTCGTGAAGGTCAGATAATTGTGGGGAGAAGAATTTTTTTGCCTCTTCTTTGTTTTTTACCCCTCGTTGAACCAATAGTTCGCAAATAACTGAAGAAACCCCAATATCGGTTTGTAGGTTCTCCTTTATTTGCTCTTGTTCTTTTGTAAGAGGTATGTAGTTCCATTTGCTTGTCATTTATATATGTTTTTTATTTATTTTTTTCTTCCTAAGTCGAAATGATATGTGTCTCATTTCATAATCTGGTCAACCTTTCTTTAAGAGGAATGGTTAATTGCTTATATATCAATTGATAGTATACTTCTTTTTGCAAAATATGCCAAATAATAAAAAAGCATACACTTAGTAATCTGTAAAGATATAAAAAGTTATTCTAAAAAATAATTTTTAACTTATAAAAATTAATAAATAATTTTTAGGTTCAATAAAAAAATATATATTAGCAGTTGATATGAAAAGATTAATATTTATAATAGTTCTATTTTTCTCAGCAACTATCTTATTGGCTCAAGATTATAACAACTTAGTAGAAAAATCGTTTGAGTGTATTGAAAATGAAGATTGGTCTTGTGCTGAGGCATATATATTGGAAGCCCTTAAACAAGAGCCCTCTAATGTTCAAAATTCATTATTATTGTCGAATTTGGGAACTGTTCAAAGGTATATGAATAAAAACTTGGAGGCAATAAAATCATATACTAATGCCTTAATGATAACGCCTCGTTCAGTAGCAATATTAAAGAATAGAGCCTCTTTATATGCAGCAATAGATAGTTTAGATAAGGCAGTATCGGATTATTCTCAGGTTATAGCATTAGATGGCAAGGAATCTGAGGCGTTATATGAAAGAGGTTTGGTCTATTTACAGAAAAGAGATACACTCTCAGCCCGATATGATTTTGAAACTCTGTTGAAATTAGATCCCAATAGTCGTGATGCATATATGGGTTTTGCTGCTTTAATGAAATATCGAAACTATTACGATGAGTCAGTTGGAATTTATACAAAAGTTTTAAAGTTGAATGATAAAGATTATGATGCATATTTTGGGAGAGCAGAGTCATATTACTATATAGGTAAGATGTCAAAGGCTCGAGAAGATATAAAAAAGGCATTGGAACTTAAAAAGGAAGATCCTCTTATATATGTATTGCGAGCCAAAGTAGGATGGAGCCAGTTTGACAGAGAGTCGGCAATCAAAGATTTTGACAAAGCGGTAGAATTAGGCTTCCCAAAGGAGGATGCGGATAAAATATTAGATAGTTTGCAAAGTAATACTAAGAGATTTAGACGTTAACAATAAGTTGTTAGAAAGGATTCTTAATATATTAAGAATATAAATAAAAAAAAGTTCTGAGTTAACTCAGAACTTTTTTTGAGGTTCCTAGCAGATTCGAACTGCTGTAAACGGTTTTGCAGACCGGTGCCTAACCACTCGGCCAAGGAACCAAATCCCCTTTGTTTAAGGCAGTGCAAAGATAGTAAAAAAATATATCTTAGCAAATATAATTGCGATAATATTTACGATTATTATTAAAATATATTATTCTTGTGTTTGTAATATATTGATGGATAGGATTATAATCTTTTACTTTGTGTTGTTTATATATGTCTTAACCTCTTTCATCATGTCCGAAGCAAATACAAACTCATTAAAAGCGTCATCCGTAGAATCAAAAATATCATCTTTAGTTCCGGTCCAGCTGAGGTTTCCTTTATTCAAGAATATAATATTTTCACCAATACCCATAACAGAGTTCATATCGTGGGTATTAATGATAGTTGTAATATTGTATTCGTGTGTAATATCATTAATAAGTTTGTCTATAACTAATGAGGTCTTTGGATCTATTCCAGAGTTAGGTTCGTCACAGAATAGATACTTTGGATTTAGAGCAATTGCTCTTGCAATAGCAGCTCTTTTTTGCATACCGCCACTAAGTTCAGCTGGTAATAAATTATCAGCACCTTTAAGGTTTACTCTTTCCAGACAAAACTCAGCACGTTTTTTTCGTTCTGCTAAACTTTGTTTTGTGAACATTAATAAAGGGAACATTACATTCTCTAAAACAGTCATAGAGTCAAACAGAGCAGAACCTTGAAATAACATTCCTATTTCGGCTCTTAAATCTTTAAGTTCGTGTTGGTTGTATTTTAAGAAATCTCTGCCATCGTATAATATCTCTCCACTGTCTGGGCGGAGTAATCCTACAATTGATTTCATAAGAACTGTCTTACCTGATCCACTCTGACCTATAATAAGATTTGTTTTACCTGCGTAAAATGTAGTAGATATATCATGCAGAATTTCTTTGCCTTCAAAAGACTTTATAATATTTCTAACCTCTATCATTACAATAATATTTTAGTAAGTAAAACATCTAATAACAATATGCTTACGCTGCTTACAACAACTGCATCTGTACTTGCTTTTCCAACCTCTGTAGCACCACCTTTAACGGTATATCCATAGAACGAAGCTACCGTTGAGATTATAAACGCAAAAAATAGCGACTTAATTATAGAATACCATATATAGAACTCTTGGAAATATGCTTGTAATCCATAAATATACTTGGCAGGAGAGAACATATCTGTAAATACACCAACTAAATAACCACCAACCAAACCTGTTACCATACTGATAACAACCAAAACAGGAATAAATGTTACTAATGCTATAATTTTGGGCAGAATTAAAAAGTTTGCAGAGTTTACTCCCATAATTTCAAGAGCATCAATTTGTTCTGTAACTCTCATAGTGCCAATCTCGGAAGATATACTTGAACCAACCTTTCCTGCAAGGATAAGAGCCATAATTGTTGACGAGAACTCTAATAGAATAGTTTCGCGAGTAAGCATACCAATAGTATAAGAAGGTATAAATGGTGAGGTTATATTCTTTTGTGTTTGTATCGATATAACGGCACCAATAAATATTGAAATGGTAAATACTATTGCAATAGAATCGTAACCAAGTTTATAAACCTCATCTACATAACGTTTAAAAAAAACTTTCCATTTATCAGGTTTAGTAAACACTTTGCCGAGCAACATAATATATCGCCCAAATTTAGCAAGGTTGTCAAAAATAAAAATGTTTAGAAGTTTCATTTTATATAATCTTCAAATATATTCATTGGCAAATTTATAAAAAATATTATAACTATAGTTCATAAAGTGAATATATCTATTCTTTTTAGAATATTTATAACATATATTATTTTGTAGTAATCCAATTTTGTTTAATTTCGCATAATAAAAACAAATACGATGTCTCAAACAGAAAAAAATATTGAACAAACACCTCATAGTGAAGATATGATGGTTTTGCGTACTGAAGGTTTGGTTAAAAAATATGGTCAACGAGTAGTGGCAAATCATGTCTCTATTAATGTGAAGCAAGGTGAGATTGTTGGACTTTTAGGCCCTAATGGAGCAGGAAAGACAACAACATTCTATATGACCACAGGATTGGTAACTCCAAACGAGGGTAAAATATTTTTAAATGATTTAGAGATAACAAAATTTCCGGTATATAAAAGGGCTCAACACGGAATTGGATATTTAGCACAGGAGGCTTCTGTTTTTCGTAAAATGAGTGTTGAGGATAATATCTATTCCATTCTTCAGATAGCAGAACCAGATAAGGCAAAACAACATCAAAAATTGGAGGAGTTAATTGCTGAGTTCCGTCTTGAGAAGGTTAGAAAGAACTTAGGAGATCAACTCTCCGGAGGAGAACGACGCAGAACTGAAATTGCTCGTTGTTTGGCAATAGGCCCTAAATTTATTATGCTTGATGAACCATTTGCAGGAGTTGATCCAATTGCTGTTGAAGATATACAATATATTGTATATAAATTAAAAGAGAAGAATATAGGCATTCTTATTACAGACCATAATGCTCCTGAAACATTAAGTATTACAGATAGGGCATATCTCTTGTTTGAAGGAAAGATATTGTTCCAAGGTACATCTGAAGAGTTGGCTGCAGATCCTATAGTAAGAGAAAAATATTTAGGAAGAAACTTTATCTTCCATCGTAAACAGTTTACTTAAGAAATTTTATTTGCTAATTTTTATTCTCAATAACTAGATTGTCATTTGTCATGCGTAAAATGTAATCTTGGATAATTGCTTTACATCTATTAAGCATCTTATCCTGCAAATTAACCTTTCCGAGCAGATTTTCTTTTAAAAGAGAATCTGTTTTGTAGTTATATAGAGCAATAGGTTTCTCACCATCAAACTGAATAATATAATCGCCCTCATAAAATTGATAGATTCCATTATTGTAATTTATACTCCAATTTTCATTAGAGTTATCTCCCAAAAGATTTTTTCCAAATGCCAAATACTCTTCAGGATAGTTTAGATAATCTAATATAGTAGGCATTATATCAATTTGTTGAGCAACTTTATTACTCTCTCCTTTAATCTCCTCGTTAGGTTTGTAAAATATAATAGGAACACGATATAACCCTATATCAGTTAAATACTCTTTATGTAATGAGGCATTGGTATGATCGGCAGTAATAACAAAAAGAGTATTCTTAAACCACTCTTGTTTTTCGGCTGTCTCAAAGAATTTTTTTAGAGCATTATCAGTATATCTTATACACTTATGTATGGGGTGTTCCTCCTCCTTATATATATTTTTGTACTCATCAGGAATTTTAAAAGGATGATGTGAAGATGCGGTAAAAATAGATGTAACAAATGGTTCTTTAAATTCAGATAATTTATTGACAAAGAATTGCATAAATGGTTCATCCCATATAGCCCACATACCATCAAAATCATTGTTATTGTTATACTCATCCATTCCATAGTACTCTTTCCACCCACTGGTTCTTGCAAAAGCTTGAAACCCCATTGACCCATTTGGCGCTCCATGAAAGAATGCCGAGTGATACCCATATTTATTTAACTCTTTTGCAATACTTGATACATTATTTGTTGCATAGTGGGTAACAAAATAAGGTTCTATAAACATAGGAATACTACTTAGTATTGAGGGCATTCCGTCAATAGATTTTCGTCCATTACTGAATGAATATTTAAATGATAAACCTTTTTCTTGTAGTGATTTTATATAGGGAGCGTAACCATAATCAATATACTCTTGCCCCATACTTTCCAATATAACAATTACAACATTTAATTTTTTAAAATCATTATTTTTAGGTGAGTGAATAGGGGAGTAGTACTTTGTTACTTCTTCGTCTCTAAAGTAGTTAGGATTTTCATAAGTAGTTTTACCAATAGTTCTTATAATTGAAAATGGAGTATTTAATACAATTGCTGTTTCAATAGGAGAGTTTACATATTTATTTGCATTGCCAATAGTAATAGGTCGAGTAGAATGAGCAAATCCACCTCTTATACCAGCAATACAAAACGGAATAGTGGCAATAAATATAAGAGTTGATATTAGATAATATATAACAATTGATTTTGTGTTAGGATTCTTTCTTTTAGTCACATCCTCTTTTATAGGATTTCTGTATACTTTATATAACGCAATAATTATTATAATACCAATAATTACCAAAATGTAATTGTTAAGTATCTCATTACCAATAATTTTAACAATATTATCTTCTTTGTCAAATTCTGAAAATACTGAAGCAGTAGTTCTTCTATTAGTGTATCTAAAATATACAACATCAATAAAGTTTAAGATTAAAGCAATAGAGTTAGTTACTATAAAAATTAATTTTGAAATTTTTTGCCATAATTTTGTTTCTCTCCAAGGTAAAGGAATAAGCATTAATAATATATATATAATGTTCATATATATTATACCTGCTGTATCAAAAACAAATGCACCATTAATAATATCTAAAACATTATTACTTTCAATATTTGGAAAATAATCCAAGTTTGAAATAAAAAATACTAATCGACATATACCGAATAAAGTATATGTAATTAGTATATTTATTATTGTGTAAACAAAAAACTTTATCGGTGAGTATATTTTGTTTAATCTTACCATTATAAGTTTACCAACCAAATTTACTTATTTTTGATAACCTCTCTTCGTCTAAGATTTTAATGTTTCGTCCGTTTACTTCAATAAGTCCCTCTTTTGCAAATGCAGATAGGGTTCTGATGGCATTTGATGTTGTCATATTTGATAGATTTGCAAGATCCTCGCGAGAGAACTTTGCGTCTAATGTATTATCGTCAGATAACCCATAAAAATCCCTTAATCTAAATAGTGACTCTGCTAGTCTACCCCTTATATGTTTTTGGGTTAAAGATACTATCATATTGTCAGAGTGTAGTAACTCTCCAGCTGTTTGCTTAACAAAGAAGTGTGAAAGTTTACTATTTTTATACATATAACTTTCAAGAATATCCATAGGTAAGAAAGCCACGATAGAGGACTCAAGAGTTATAGCATTTGCGGTATAAGGTATATTTGCAAAATATGCGTGAAACCCAAAATATTGAAGAGGACGTATAAGTCTTATAATTTGGTAACGGCCACCAACTCCCTCTTTAGTGAGTTTAACCTTACCTCTTATAAGGAACATTAAAAACTTAGAGTCTTCACCCTCTTTGTATATGGTACAATCTTTTTTTAGTGATCTTACTTCAAAATGCGTAAGCATTTCGGATTTCTCCTCTTGTGTGAAGAGATTCCAAATATCGGCCATCTCGCCTTTAATAACATTCTTAATAAGAGTCTGTCGTACCATAATATAATATTATAAGTTATTTTCAGTTATATACTTTTCTGCGTCCATAGCGGCTTTGCATCCACTTCCCGCCGCAACAATTGCTTGTCTGTAACGTGTATCTGCAACGTCTCCAGCCGCAAAAATACCGGGAATATTTGTTTCGCTTGTATTTTCTTTTGTTATAATATAACCCTCGTTGTTGAGCTCAATGTATGGTTTAAATACTTCAGTGTTAGGTTTGTGACCTATTGCAAGGAAGAATCCGTCAATAGCAATGTCAAATTTCTCTTCATTCTCTTCTCCTTTGAATTTTACTAAATTAGCACCTTCCAAAACTTCATCTCCAAATAGACCTTCGGTTTGAGTATTAAATAGTATCTCAATCTTAGGATTATTCTTAACCCTCTCTTGCATTATAATAGATGCTCTCAGATAATCTTTACGAACAATCATATAAACTTTACTCGCAAGATTAGATAGGTATGTAGCTTCTTCACAAGCAGTGTCGCCACCTCCAACTACTGCAACAACTTTTCTACGATAAAAGAAACCATCGCAAGTTGCACATGCCGATACCCCTAAACCTCTATATTTATTTTCATCTTCCAATCCAAGATATTTTGCCGATGCCCCAGTTGCTATAATTACAGTATCTGCTTCAATATCTTTTTCTGCATCAATGGTTAATTTATATGGAGCAACAGAAAAATCAACCGAAGTAATCATTCCTCTCCTAATGTCTGCTCCAAATCTTAAAGCCTGATTTCTTAAATCTTCCATCATATCACTACCCGAAATTCCTTGAGGATAACCGGGAAAATTTTCAATATCAGTTGTTGTTGTAAGTTGCCCTCCGGGTTGAGTTCCTTCAATAATCACCGGCGATAAATTTGCCCTTCCAGCATAAATGGCAGCAGTATAACCCGCAGGTCCTGAGCCAATAATTAAACATTTAATACGTTCCATAAAATTATCTTAAATCAATTATTTCAATATTAGGGTATTGTTTTTCATTAAATACAAATTTAGAATTATCTAAATTAATATATTTATAATTAGACACATTAATAACAATTTTTGTTTTGTCTCTATTTGTAATTTCTATTTTAGATGGGTATAAAAGTTTTTTGTTAATAGTAATGTTTACAAAAGAGATATTGTCGTTTATGCTTTTAGGAGAAAGAGAAATAACTTCAGAACTTTCATTTGAAGTCTTAGTTGAACATTTAAATCTATCTCTATAATTTTTCAATAGGAGATAAGGATTAATACTTATAATCTCTTCTTCATCAGGTATTGACAAATTTATCTCATTGTTGTTTTTTATATATGACCAGAGATTTGAACCATCGTATCCACATTCCATCTCTTCTGTTACAAAATAGAACATTCTATTCTTAATAGATATTGTCCCATTAATTGCAGAAATATATCCGTTTGTTTCAGAATTTATATAAAAATTGGCATTAACACCATTTGATTCTTCAAATTTTCTTACTACTTTATCCAAAGCATTATCATTTTGATTGCTTTGAGAATACGATGGTAGAGCTAGAATCAATAATATATATATAAATATTATGTTAATATATTTTTTCATATTATTTGTTGAAATTATTCTTTAAAAAAGGATGGTTTTAACCTCTTAAATTGTCTAATAAATTCTCAAGAGCAATTAAATCCATCATTAAAACCTCACGAGCTTTACTGCCTTTACTTGGTCCAACAATACCTGCTGCTTCAAGTTGATCCATAATCCTTCCTGCTCTATTATAACCAAGAGAGAATTTTCTTTGTATTAATGAAGCAGAACCTTGTTGCTCTGAAACTACGAGTCTTGCAGCCTCTTCAAATAATTCGTCTCTATCCTTTAAATTAACGTTACTTCCCGAAGTGTCAGAATTGTCATCACAATACTCTGGTAACTCGTAAGCTTCGGGGTATCCTTGTTGTTTGCCAATATAGTTGCAAATATCTTCAACCTCAGGAGTGTCAACAAATGCACATTGTACACGTATTAATTCACTACCTTGTGAGAATAGCATATCACCACGGCCAATTAATTGATTTGCTCCCGGACAGTCAAGAATTGTACGAGAGTCAACCATTGCCGAAACTTTAAATGCGATACGAGCAGGGAAGTTGGCTTTAATTACTCCAGTAATAATGTTTGTTGATGGACGTTGGGTTGCAATAATCATATGAATACCAACAGCACGAGCCAATTGAGCAATACGAGCAATTGGTAATTCCACCTCTTTACCCGCTGTCATAATCAAATCTCCAAACTCGTCCACTATAACCACAATGTATGGCATATAGTAGTGTCCGTTAAGAGGAGATAGTTGTCTGGCGATGAATTTTGCATTATACTCTTTAATATTTCTTGCATGAGCCTTCTGAAGAAGAGAGTATCTGTTGTCCATCTCTTTAGTAAGAGATTTAAGAGTATTCACCACCTTTGGTATATCTGTAATAATAGCCTCCTCTGTATCAGGATTTTTAGCAAGGAAATGTTTCTCAATATCAGAGTATATATTGAACTCAACTTTTTTAGGGTCAATAAGAACCAGTTTTAGTTGAGATGGATGTTTCTTGTATAATAAAGATGTAATAATTGCATTAAGTCCAACCGATTTACCTTGTCCTGTTGCACCGGCAACCAAAACGTGAGGCATCTTAGCAAGATCTATCATGAAAACCTCGTTTGATATAGTTTTACCAAGAGCAATAGGTAGTTCATATTTGCTCTCTTGGAATTTGCGTGAAGCAATTACTGAGTGCATCGAAACTATCTTGGCATCTTTATTTGGTACCTCAATACCAATTGTTCCTTTACCGGGAATAGGAGCAATAATTCTTATTCCTAAAGCCGACAGACTAAGAGCAATGTCATCTTCAAGATTTCTGATTTTGGCAATTCTTACTCCTGCTTCAGGTACAATTTCATATAGTGTAACAGTAGGACCTACTGTCGCACTAATTGAAGATATTTTTATGCCATAATTGCCTAATGTCTCAATAATACGTTGCTTATTTGCATTTTGTTCCTCTTTGTCTATCGAAACATCACCATCATTTTGTTGTTTAAGCAGATCGTAAGTTGGCATTTTATAGTGAGCAAGATCTAATTTGGGATCATATTCACCTAAATCAGTAATACTCTTTTTGGTAATATCCTCTTCTTCGCCAACATTAATAGTAAATTCAACTTCGTTGTCTTTATTTTCAGAGTTTGGGTTTATATCACTATCTTCATTATCAATGATGTAATTGTAGTCATCTTCAATAGTATCAACCTCATTATCATCATCTTCGCTATTTATCTCTTCATCTTGAGTGGAGGTGAAGTTTATCTCTTTAATATCTTCATCATCAGCATTTTGTTGTATTGGAGAAATAACATCATCATCCTCTTCCTTTAATTTATTTTTAAAGTATTCAAATGAGAATATGTTTCTAATAATATCAATTGTGCTATTAAAAGCAAACATTAGAATAGTAATTATTGCAATAATTAAAATAAATAGAGTTCCTATCCAACCAATATTGGTCTCAAGGAATTTAGTTATAGTATCTCCATGTAAACCACCCCATCGTATAAAACTTGTAGAGTAATCTCTAACAAAGAAACTTATAGTAAGTGATGTTACAATTGCGGTGCAACATGCGTATATCGATAACTTTTTAAGTGGTCTTTTATAATTTCCCATATATTTAAGCCCTAATAAAAATATTATAGGGCAAAATATATACACAGCCACACCAATCCAATTATTTATTAAGAGGTTGGCAATTAATAATCCCATATAGCCTCCTTCGTTAGATATACTTTCTGTGTTTACCGGAGTATCTAAGGAACTTTGATCTGCATACCCAGATACTATAAACGATGTAAAACAGAAAATAAGGTATATTGAGAATATTAATAATAAGATTCCCATAATGAATCTTACGCGTTCATTTTGAAAAAATTCTCTAATTTTATTAAAAGTGTTATTCTGGTTTGATTTCTTTCTTGACATAATTATATGATAGAAGAATTTAAAATTTTATTGTGCAAATTATATGTTATGCAAAAATAATCAAATTGAATTATTTTTCCTAAACTACAAAAGTTTTTTGCTATTTCTTCCAGAAGTAAGGAGAGAATAGTATTATAATTGTAAAGATTTCCAATCTACCCACAAGCATATTAAATAATACTATCCATTTTCCTATTTTAGGAAGCGTTGTAAATATGGCATCAGGATTTTCTCCCCCAACTCCAACACCACAATTGCTTATACTCGAAATTGCTAAACCAATACTCTCTTCAATATTTAAACCTAATAGAGATAGAGCAACACAACTTGCAAGTATAATAAGAACGTAGAAAACAAAGAAAGCCAATGCTTTTGATACAATTTCGTGAGAGACAATGTTGTTGTTTACTCTTATTGGTCTTATAGCGTTGGGATGAATTTGTCTAAAGAACTCGGCAGAAGTATTCTTCATTAGGATTATAGTTCTAATCATTTTTGCTCCTCCTGATGTTGAGCCTGCACATGCACCACATAGCATATACAAACATATAAAAAAGAAGAAGAAAGAACCCCAGTCACAATAATCTATTATTGAGTAGCCAGTTGTAGTTAATCCTGATACAACTGTGAATAATGCTGTTCTAAAACTCCATTCATAATCAGCAGAATCGCTATAATAGAAAAGCAGATAAGTTGCAATTATTATAGTTCCAAAAATAATAAAATTAATGTAATATTTAAGCTCTTCGTTTTGGAATAGGTGCTTGGGATTGCGAAATACAGAACGATATACTAAAGCAAAGTTTATACCTGATAGGAACATAAAGAATGTTATAACGTAATCAATATAAGCAGAATTCCAATATGCAATACTTGCTTGTTTTGTGGAGAAACCTCCTGCTGAATATGTAGTCATTGCGGTGCAGATGGCATCAAATGTATCCATAGGACCAATAACCAGTAGTATAAATAAAAGTATTGTAAAGAAGAGATACAGTCCCCACAATTTTTTTGCTGTTTGACTTATACGAGGTCCTAGCTTTTCGTGGGTAACACCAGTCATCTCGGCACTGAATAGGTACAATCCAGAACCATTGTTAAGAATAGGCATTATTGCTAAAGAGAATAGAATTATACCCATACCTCCAAGCCATTGGCTTAAACTTCGCCATAATAATATACCATGGCACGACCCATCTATATCCTCTAAAATACTCATTCCTGTTGTTGAGAATCCCGACATAGATTCAAAGAAAGCATCAGTAAAAGTATGAGTGTCGCCATTGAAAATGAAAGGGAGAGATCCCATCAATGATATTGAGATCCAACTCAAAGCAACAGCCATAAATCCCTCTCTCTTGCCTGTTCTGTCAATATTTTTACGGGAGATAATCAGTAGAATAGCCCCTATTATTAGGGTGATAATGAAACTGAATAAGAAAGGTAATGTATCTTTCTCATGATAATATATCGAAGTGAATAGAGGAAATAACATAAAAATAGCCTCGATGCATAACAATACACCGATAATTTTTGCTATTGCCTTAAAATTTATATTCAACATACTATCCAAATAATTTTTCAACCTTATGTAATATATCGTTGACACATACTATAAGTACGTGGTCATTAGGTTTTATTTCAGTATCACCATTAATAATATATCCAACTCCGTCTCTAACCATACCACCTAATGTTAAACCTTTGGGTATATCCAAATCTTTAATTTTACCCTTAGTTATTTTAGCACCTTCTTTAACGGTTACCTCAACAACTTCGGCATCAGATGTAGCAAGACATCGAGCATCGCTAATATCTGTGTCAATAAGAAGTTGATATATTTTACTTGCAGCAATAATTTTCTTATTGATAATAGAACCTATATCAAGACTCTCGGCAGTTGATATAAATTGAATATTCTCAACTTCAGCAACAGTTTTAGTTTTTACACCCAATTTCTTTGCTGTTAAGCAAGACAGAATATTTGTTTCGGAGTTATCGCTAAGAGCTATAAATGCATCAATATTTTTAATTCCTTCCTCTATAAGCAATTCTGTTTCACGAGCATCACCATGAACAATATAAGCATCAGGGAGCCTTTCTGCTAATCTTAAACTCTTTTCGTAGTCTTGCTCAATAATTTTCATTGAGATAG
The DNA here is from genome assembly GCA_017521245.1 of Bacteroidales bacterium. NCBI lineage: Bacteria > Pseudomonadati > Bacteroidota > Bacteroidia > Bacteroidales > Bacteroidales bacterium. The sequence goes on along the minus strand of JAFXDI010000030.1, from coordinate 21,242 downwards.
AGTCGGGTAGAATACGGGCAAGTTGAATAGCTATTCTGCTGCCACCTAAAACAATGATACTATCCACTGTAATATCTCGTTTACCAGTAATATCTCTAATATCGTTAAGATGCTTAGGAGTAGTGGTAAAATATACAATATCATTGAGTAATATCTCATCACTTCCTCGAGGAATTATTATATCATCTTTACGCTTTATAGCAGAAACGTGGTAAAAGTTATGCTCTTTTGTTAAATCCCATAACTTGCTATTTACAATAGAAGAGTTTTCTCTTATTTTAGTGCTAACCAAGATAAGTTTATTGTCGCATAAACTAAACCATTTTCTCGCCCAAGTTATTTTAAGAGCATTCAAAATCTCTTCCGCAGCAAGCATTTCGGGGTAGATGAGTTCATCAACTCCCATATCTTTAAAGAATGCTCTATTCTCAGGAAGCATATATTCGTAGTTGTCGATGCGAGCAACAGTCTTTTGAGCACCCAATTTTGAAGCGAGCATACATGCTGTAATATTTTTATCATCCGAAGGAGTTACAGCAATAAACAAATCTGCATTACCTGCTTCAGCATTTTTTAATGCACTGAACGAAGAGGGATCTCCAACAACAGTCATTAAATTGTAGTTCGCATCAATCCATTGAAGTTTTTCAACTTTAGTGTCAAGAAGTATAATATCTTGCTTCTCTTTTGAAAGCATCTTTGCTAAGTGAGTACCAACCTCACCGGCTCCAGCAATAACTATTTTCATATAATTTAAAACAGTTTAATTACCACTTGTTAATAATAGCATCATATATGCTATCACTATCCATTTTACATAAATCATATAACTCAGACGGTTTCCCATGAGTAACAAATTCATCAGGAATACCAATCATTTTTATTTTTGATTTGTAACCATTAGTTACCATATATTCTGCTACGGCACTTCCAAAACCTCCTTTTATAGTACCATCCTCAATTGTGATAATCTTGTTGTAGTTTTGGGCAACATAATCTAAAATATCAGTATCTATTGGTTTTATAAATATCATATCAAAGAGAGCTGCGTTAATTCCTTTACTCTTAGCTTTCTCTACGGCATCTAAAGCTACATTTCCAATAGTTCCTATGCTCAAAATGGCAACATCTTTACCTTCGCATATTTGTCTACCTTTTCCAATCTCTAAAATTTGGGGTAAACATTTCCAATCCAATATATTGCCATTACCTCTTGGATATCTAATTGCAAAAGGACAATTTGCATCTGCGGCAGTAAACATCAAATGTCTTAGGTAGTGTTCATTCATAGGGGCAGAGATAACCATATTGGGAATACAACGAAGATATGCCATATCTAAACTGCCGTGATGCGTCATACCATCTTCGCCAACAATACCTGCTCTGTCGAGGCAAAAGACAACGTGTAACTTTTGTATCGCAACATCGTGTATTACCTCATCAAAAGCCCTCTGCATAAAACTTGAATATATGTTGCAGAATGGAATTAATCCCTCTTTTGCTAAACCACCTGAGAAAGTGACAGCATGTTCCTCTGCAATACCAACATCAAAACATCTTTCAGGAAAGTGTTTGTTCATTATATTCATAGAACAGCCAGTAGGCATTGCAGGAGTAATACCTACAATTTTGTTATTTTTAGATGCTAATTCAACTAGTGTTTCTCCAAAAATATCTTGATATTTGGTGTATTTATTCTCTGATTTTATTCTCTCTCCTGTCTCTTTGTTAAATTTACCGGGGGCGTGCCAAGTTGTAACGTCTTTTTCAGCAGGAGAATAACCTTTGCCTTTGATAGTTTTAAGATGAAGTATTTTAGGACCTTTTAAATCCTTAATATCGTTTAATATACGAATAATAGACTTTGTGTCATGTCCGTTAATAGGACCAAAATATCTGATATTTAGACCTTCAAAAATATTTTGGTGTTTGCTTATTAAAGACTTTATACTATTGGTAAAGCGAGTAAAGATACCCTTGTGGTTGTCTTTAATAATATTTCTTCTTCTTAAGAATGAATAAATTTTGTATCTAAATTTATTGTATCTTGGCGAAGTGGTTATTTTTATTAGATATTTATTTAGAGCACCAACGTTTCTGTCAATAGCCATATCGTTATCGTTCAATATGATTAGCAGATCGTTAGGGCTTGAAGAAGCATTGTTTAGACCTTCAAAAGCCAAACCACCAGCAATTGCAGCATCTCCAATAATAGCAATAACTTTTCTCTCTTCATTGTTTAAGTTTGCAGCAACCGACATACCTAATGCTGCCGATATAGAATTTGATGCATGTCCCGCAGTAAACGTATCATATTCACTCTCTGAGGGAGAGGGGAATCCGCTCAATCCATTAAGTTGTCGCAAAGTATTGAATTTATCTTTACGTTCTGTTAAAATTTTGTGAACGTATGCTTGATGCCCAACATCCCAAACAATTCTATCGTATGGAGTATTGAAAACATAGTGTAAGGCAACTGTTAACTCAACAACTCCCAAACTTGATGCTAAATGACCAGGGTGTTCTGCTAAAATATTTAGCATATATTCCCTTATTTCCTCGCATAATTTAGGTAAATCATCAATATTTACCTTTTTTAAATCTTTTGGAGAGTATATTGATTGTAATATATTTTCTGTTGTTTTGTTCATGTAAATTAATAGTGACACTATGCACCCAATATAATTTTTTTTACAAATACAAAATTACCTTATTTTGTCCATATTTTGAAAAAATATGTACTAAAATTTTATATGAATTAAACAATTTCTACTCTTTTTTATTTCTAAACGATTTATATATAGGTACAAAAACAATAATTCCAGATGCAATTATTGCAAAAGCAGTCTGCCCGTTAATGCCTTCGTTACCCTTTATCACAAAGTAACAAAGTATTATCCATAAGGCAATTATACAAATTATATTGAATGTGGTAAATTTTCTTTTTCTCATACGTATGGCTAAATAATATCTGTTAGTGTAGTGTCATTTATTATTTAATATAACTCAACTACTGTAATCCCGGCACCTCCAAGTTGAACGTCTTCTTCTCTGAAACTTTTTACGGCAGAAACTTTTTTTAAGTAACTTCTTATTAGTTGCTGAAGAATACCATTTCCAGTACCATGTAAGATTCTTAAGTTTGAATATCCCGATAAAATAGCTGTGTCAATAAATACTGCAACACTCTCAATTGCTTCATCACCTCTTAGCCCTCTAACATCTAATTCGCTATTAAAAGATAGTTGCTTGTTGCGTATAATATCGGTTGTTGATTCACTATAATATTGAGTTTTAGTGTTTTGCTTCTTTAGCGATGAACGATTTGTTCTTTCAAGTTTATCGGTTTTAACAACACTCTTTATTGAACCAAATGCAACAGTTGCACTTTTACCATTAAGCTCTAATATCTCTCCGGCAACACTACCTCCATCCTTTATTTTAACTACATCCCCAACCATTAAAGGAGTATCTTCCTTTATTATAGGAGTAGCCTTATTGCTTTTTTTCTTATTTTTATTGTTTTTGTTGAGTTTTTCAATCTTCTTTGATAGTCTTTCGCCAGTTTCCTCTTTCTCTGAAATCTCTTCTTTAAATTTACGTATATCTTCTCTAATAACTTTGGTGCGTTCTTTCTCGGCTTGAGCCTCTTTTATTTCGCGAATTGTGTTCTCTATCTTAGCATTTGTTTCGCTCAATATATTTGATGCTTCTGCTTTTGCTCCTTTTATAATCTCTTTTCGTTCTTTCTCAAGTTGTAAAATATCTTTCTCGTATCTCTCAATGCTGTCAGCGAGACGCTTTTCAAGCAATCTAATATTTTGACGTTTTTGTTCCCAATATCTTTTGTCTCTTACAATATCTTGTAGATATTTATCCATTGATACATACTCTTGACCAACAATGTCTGATGCTTCAGAGATTACATCTTCTGGCAAACCTATCTTTCGAGCAATTTCAATAGCAAAAGAACTACCGGGATTTCCTATTGATAGTTTAAAAAGAGGTTGCATTATATGGCGGTCGTAAAGCATTGCACCATTTACAATGCCATCATTTTCTTCTGCAAAATGTTTCAGGTTCTGGTAGTGTGTAGTAATTACGCCAAAGCTCTTTTTGATATTAAATCTTTTAAGTAATGCCTCAGCAATTGCCCCTCCTATTTGAGGTTCTGTTCCTCCTCCAAATTCATCAATTAATAATAGTGATTTGTCGGAGCTCTGTCTTACAAAATTTTTCATATTTGTAAGGTGCGAACTATATGTGCTCAAATCGTCCTCAATTGATTGTTCATCACCAATATCAATGAATATATCGTTAAATATACCCATTCTTGAATTGTCGAACATAGGTACAAGAAGTCCGCATTGAATCATATATTGTAGTAATCCAACGGTTTTAAGACAAACCGATTTACCTCCGGCGTTAGGTCCTGATATAATTAAAATCCTATTCTTTTTGTCAAGAGAAATATCTAAAGGGACAACCTTTTTGTTTTGTCGTTTAAGAGATAAATAGAGTAGTGGGTGTGCTGCACCATACCAATCAATCTGACAATAATTGTCTATTTTAGGCATTACTGCTCCAATGTTTCTTGCAAAGAGAGCCTTTGCTCTAATTAAATCTATCTCGCCCATAAATAGATATGAATAAATCATATCATCAATATGTGGGCGAATTGTATTGGAAAATTCAGTAAGGATTTTAATGATTTCTCTTCTCTCCTCACTTTCCAATTCCCTTATTCTGTTGTTTGCCTCAACAACTTCGGCAGGTTCTATAAAGATTGTTTTGCCACTCGCTGATTCATCGTGAACAATACCTTTTATTTTCCTCTTATGAGCGGGCATTACAGGAATAACTAATCTGCCATCTCTCATAGTTGGAGTTACATCTTTTTCAACAATGCCCTCTTCTCTTGCTTTTCTTAGAATGTTTGCAAGGTTTTTAGAGATAGAATTTACCTTGCTTGTTATCTCGCGTCTTATATCATAAAGAGTAGGAGATGCGTTATCTTTGATATGTCCAAACTTATCAATTATACGATCTGCTTCTTTAAGGATGTTTGGAAATGTTACAATATTGTCAGTAAGTGATTTAAGACGAGGATACTGAACCCTTTCTTCATCTTCGCCTTGTCGCAAGAAATTTATAATATTAATAATTGATGCAAGTGAGCGTCTAAGATCAAAAAGTTCATTTGAGTCAATATAAGTTCCTTCAACTTTAAGATGTTTTAAGGCACTCCTTACGTCATAAAAGTGATCGCAGGGAAAATCTTTTTCGTTCTCAATAATTGATAGAAATTCATTACACTCCTCAACCATTTTAATGATATTTCCGTAATTGGTTGAGAAAGTAATTTGCTCTATTGCCTCTTCTCCTAAAGATGAAAGGCAACACTCTTTTATCTTATTTCTGATTTTATCAAATCCTATTTTCTGCTCAAAATTATTAGGGTATATCACTTTAAAACCTATTTGTGTAAATATTTTGCGAAGATAACTAATTTATTTGTTTTGAGAAAAATTAAGCAACAACTCTCTTCGCTAAATTTGTATAAATTTATAATCAAAAGTATTTGCCATGTCAATCTTATTTTATATTTCTGAAACAGACGTTATTTCAAAATACTTTATATGTTCACTATACTTGGAATATTCTTAAGACAATAGGGTATTTAGCTCTTATTTGTTTTGTTGTGAGGTTCGTTTGGATAGCTGGAGACTTATTCTCAGACATGGGCAAAACGACAAATTACCGTGACTATAAGTTTTTCTTACTTCTGAATAAAGCGGCAATCATCTCTGCTTGGTTTCTCATTCTCCATTTCTCCATCCATAAGGCTTGGGCGTAATTTATTGCCTAATCCTCATACTCTCTCAAAGAGGGTTATATCTCTAAAATTACCCTTGTTAAATCACCACCTTTCCTATCCTCTAATAAATTTGTCTTTTTTAAAGATAATATTTTCGAAAAAAATATCTAACTTTGCAAACTTCAAATACAAAGTATTTACAATATATGACAACAACAATTGAACCTATCGAAGAGGGTAAGACTAAAAATTTGAATTTTATAGAGCAAGCTGTTTCAGATGATTTAGCAGCAGGTAAAAACGGAGGAAGATTAAATACTCGTTTTCCACCGGAACCTAATGGTTATCTACATATCGGCCACGCAAAGGCTATATGTATGGACTTTGGAATTGCTCAAAAATTTGGAGGTACTTGTAATTTGCGATTTGATGATACTAATCCTGCAAAAGAGGATACAGAGTATGTTGATGCTATTATGGAAGATATTAAATGGTTAGGATTTGACTGGGAAGACCGTTTATACTACGCATCAGATTACTTTCAAAAGTTATGGGATCTTGCAATTCGCTTGATAAAAGAGGGATATGCTTATGTTGATGAACAATCATCAGAACAAATAGCAGCACAAAAAGGAACACCCACTCAACCGGGAACACCATCTCCTTTCAGAGATAGACCAATAGAAGAGACTCTTGACTTATTCGAAAGAATGAATAAAGGAGAGTTTGAAGAGGGTAGTATGGTTTTACGTGCAAAAATTGATATGGCATCACCAAATATGCACTTCCGTGATCCAATTATGTATCGTATTATCAAACATCCACACCATCGTACAGGAACAAAGTGGAATGTTTATCCTATGTATGATTATGCTCATGGACAATCCGACTTTTTTGAGGGAGTAACACACTCAATATGTACATTAGAGTTTGAAGTCCATCGTCCTCTATATAATTGGTTTATTGATCGTATTGCAGATGAAACATATCGACCACGCCAAATGGAGTTTAATCGTTTGAATTTAACATATACTGTTATGAGTAAACGAAAACTCTTACAATTGGTACAAGAAGGATTAGTGCGAGGCTGGGATGACCCTCGAATGCCAACTATTTGCGGATTACGTCGTAGAGGATATACCCCAGAGTCAATACGCAATTTTGTTGATAAGATAGGTTATACAAAGTACGATGGATTAATTAGTGTTTCTCTATTAGAGCATAGTATTAGAGAGGACCTTAATAAAAATGCAACACGAGTTTCAGCTGTTATAAATCCTGTAAAATTAATTATCACAAACTATCCTGAAGGAGAAGTTGAGTATGTTGATATGGATAATAATCCAGAGCAAGAGAATGCAGGAGCACATAAAATGCCATTTACTCGAGAGTTGTATATTGAAAGAGAGGACTTTATGGAGGATGCTCCTAAAAAATTCTTCCGTATGACTCCCGGAAAAGAGGTTCGTTTAAAAGGAGCATATATAGTAAAATGTACAGGTTGCAAATACGATTCAGAAGGAAAACTTGAAGAGGTATATTGCGAATATGATCCTTTAACCCGCAGTGGAATGCCGGAGAGTGCTCGTAAAGTAAAAGGAACACTTCACTGGGTATCAGCTCTATATAATCAAGAGATTGAGGTAAGATTATACGATAGATTATTTACTGTTGAAAATCCTGCTGAGGAGAAAGAGAAAGATTTTAGAGAACTTCTTAATCCAGAATCATTAGTAGTGGTTAAGGGATATGCAGAACAATATCTTGCTGAAACTGCGCAAGTTGGAGATCGTTATCAATTCCAACGTATAGGATATTTTACAGTTGATAAAGACTCTTGTCCTGGTAAATTAGTATTTAATAGAACTGTTTCGTTAAAAGACGGATATAAAGCATAAAACATTTGTTTGATAGTTGAATCACATTATATTTGAGTATGAGCAAAAAAACAGATTTGTTATTGCGATATGAGAGTATGTTGCGAGGAGAAAGCGTAGAGTGGTTCGATACTGAAGATTATGAAGAGATAGCATTGGAGTATGAAATGGCTTCAATGCTATCTAATGCAATAGAGGCAATAGAGATGGGGCTAAAGTATCATCCTATGTCAGAAGAACTCTTAGCAAGGAAAGCTTATTTCCTTTTAATTAAGGGACAAATAGACGAGGCTGAGAATATTATGTCTATTGTAACAGACAAAAGTAATGAAACTCAATTAATAAGAGTGGAATTGCGATTAATATCGGGAGATATTGAAGAGGCAATAACCCTAATAAAAGAGTTGCTAAAAGGGGGAAGTTTGCAAACTGAAGACCTTTTAAGTGTAATTGATTTATGTGCCGACTATAAATTATATAAGGAGATACTTCTTGATATATTTAATTCAATTAAGAAATTTGAAAGAGCTCAGCAATTATATCTTTTGCGTGAATTTATGAAGATATTAGAGGAGGAGTCTGAATATAAATTGCAATTGCAGGTAGTTGAGAAAATTCTTGATATAGATCCATATTCTTATCGTGAATGGTTAAGGGCAATAGAATTATATCTATACGATTCTGATATTCAAAAGGCATTTGAAGCCATAGATTATGCATTGGCGATAGATCCTGAAAACTCAGATGCTCTATATTATAAAGCCTATTGTTGTGCTGAGCAAGGTTATTATAAAGATGCAATAACAATACTTGAATCGTTAGATAAAAGCCAAAACGAATATATATATACGTTAATGGCAACATGTTATAACAAATTAGGCCTGTATGATAAGAGTGATAGAGTATTAGATGAAAGTCTGCAACATAATCCTTTAGATGCAAAAATCCTGTATGTAAAAGCTCAAAATAGATACAAATCGCAACAACCATTAGTTGCTATTGATTTGTTGAGACAAGCAGAGGAGATTGAGCCACACTCATCAGATATATTATATATGTTAACAAAACTCTATTATGAGCAGGAGAGCTATGATAAGGCAAAGGAGACGTTGTTAAAACTTAACTCTTCTGATTATGATGAGTCTGACGGAAAGATATATATATTAGCCGGTGATATAGAGACAAAATGTGGAGAATATAGAGAGGCGTTAAAATATTATGAGAAAGCCTTTGCACTTGATAAATACGATGTAGATACATGCTTAAAAATGTTATATACATACTCTGAACTCCATGATGTTGAGAATATGCAACGAATAATAGATTATGTTGAAGATTTAATATCAGATTCAAAAATAGAGACATTGCCTGATGAGGAGCAGTGTAGAGTGCTCTATTTGCGAACAGCAATAGATAAGATAAAAGATATTCTACGAAATCATATTGATGATACTATCTGATATATATAATATTAAATTTGTAGGAGTATTAATATTGCTAATATTGGGATACTCGTGTTCATCATCTAAATTGGGAGAAGATGAAACAGAGAGTATATCTCAAGAGAAACTCTTTATGCAGACAAATTTTAAAGAGGAATATTTAAAGGAGTGGGAGAATGGTGATAAATTTGTTTGTGTAACTAACGAGTTACCCGCTTTGTTATACCCTAAGAATGGAGTAAAAGAGAACTATTCTGATTTACAAGGAGCAATCTTTGAATATAAAGGTCTTGAAGAGATTCAAACATGGAAAGGATTTGAAACAAATATATTGTTTGAAAGAGATAATACACATTTTATATATAAAGTTTCAAAACCTATAGCAGATATATTCTCCTCAAACTTTACGCCATTATTGCCTGAATTTGTTTCATACAACTATATATCAAAGGCCGATTCTCTTTTAAAAGAGAAGGTTGTGTATATAAAAACATATAATTGGTATACTACTGAAGGTGTAGAAGAGAAGGGGAGAAGATTAATCCCTGTAACTATACAAAAGGTTGTTGCCGGAAATAAAATCTATCCTTTGTCCTTAATATTTAAGACAGATGAGGGAAAGGAGTATATGGTATATACCACAATGTATATGTCGCAATATTCGGCATTTGATAAATTATTTTCATTTACAAATCCTCGAGATAAATACCCACAAATAAAAGATAGCGTATGGGAGCAGATAACACAATCAAGAGTATCTTTGGGGATGACAAAGGATGAGTGTAGTATATCTCTTGGTTTGCCAAATGAAGTATCTCAAATACCAGAGTATTCGGGATTGAGAGAGCGATGGATTTATAGAACAGGAACATATTTGGAGTTTAAAGACGGATTATTAGTTGAGTTCCGTGTAATGTAAAAAAAGTATGATAAATATAAGAGAAAATATATCAATGAAAACATACCATACATTTGGTATGGATATAACAACGCGTTATTTTGCAGAGTACGATACCGTTGAAGATTTACGCTCGTTATTAATCTCTCCTGTAATAAAAAGTAATAATTTTTTACAGATAGGAGGGGGTAGTAACCTATTATTTACAAAGGATTATCCGGGTATTATATTACATTCTAAGATAAAAGAGATTACTGTTCAAGATAAAGATGATTATGTAATACTTAAAGTAGGAGCAGGAGTGGTTTGGGATGATTTTGTGGCGTATGCAGTATCAAATAATTGGTATGGAGTAGAAAATCTATCTTATATTCCCGGAGAAGTAGGAGCTTCGGCAGTCCAAAATGTAGGAGCCTATGGAGTAGAAGCAAAAGATGTTATTGAGCGAGTATTTGCTGTTGATGTGGAGACAGGTGTTGAAACAATATTTACCAACGAAGAGTGTAAGTATGGATACAGAAGCAGTGTGTTCAAGACTCAATTAAAAAGTCAATACATAATTACTTATGTAGAATACCGATTGAGTAAGACTCCTAACTATAAATTAGAGTATGGAAATCTTAAAAGTGCAGTTGGTGATACTCCTACATTGCAATCCCTTAGAGAAGCCATAATAGATATTCGAAAACAAAAGCTGCCAGACCCTTCTGAAATTGGAAGTGCAGGAAGTTTCTTTGTAAATCCTGTAATTGATACAGATCTGTTTTTATCTTTAAAAGAGGAGTATCCAAATATTGTTTCCTATCAATTGCCAAATAATAAAGTAAAACTATCTGCCGCTTGGTTAATTGACAATGCAGGATGGCATGGAAAAAAAGTGGGAGGAGCATCAGTATATCATAAGCAGTGTTTAGTGTTGATTAATGAGAACAATGCAAGCCCATCCGATATTATAGAGTTGGCAACTCAAATAAAACAGTCGGTTTACGATAAATATAGGGTTAAGATAGTTCCTGAAGTAATTTATATATAAAATTAGATATGAAAATTCTATTTTTAGGTACAGGAACATCCACTGGAATACCGCAAATAGGGTGTGAGTGTGAAGTCTGCAAATCTTCTAATCCAAAAGATAAACGATTGCGAACTTCGGTGTTAATATCTGATGAAGATAAAAACATACTCATAGATTGTGGCCCAGATTTTCGTCAACAGATGCTTAATTATAATATCAAACATATAGATGCAGTATTGTTGACACATCACCATTATGACCATATCTCTGGATTAGATGAATTGCGTTCCTTTACATATACTCAACCAATGCCTATTTATATGGAACAGAATGTGGCGGACTCCATAAAAAGAATGTATCCATATTGTTTTAGCGAAAACAGATATCCTGGAGTTGCAAATATAGATATTAAAATCATAGATAATACACCATTTGAGATATCTGGTAGAGATATTCAACCAATAAGAGTAATGCATTATAATTTACCCATATTGGGGTATCGATTTGGAAATGTGGCATATATTACAGATATGCTTACGATTTCTGATGAAGAGATAGAGAAATTACGTTCTCTTGATATTTTAATTATAAATGCTTTACGAAAAACTAAACATATTTCGCATCAAACACTTCAAGATGCCCTAAATATAATTGAACGAGTATCGCCTCAGAAAACTTATTTGATACATATGAGCCATCATATGGGTTTGCATGAGGAGGTCTCAATGCAATTGCCTGAAAACGTGTTTTTTGCATACGATGGTTTGCGGATAGAAATATAGAAGAGCCGAACAAAAAATAGGCAAATTTGTTTTTTTATAAAAAAATATCTATCTTTGCGAAGAATTCCATGAGTAAAAGACTCTTTTTGTTATCTTCCCAAACCATAGATAGAAATAGCTTGTTGCATTTTAGTAATTGTTCTATAGTGTTTGGTTTAAGTATATCTCTTTATGATGAATATCAATATAGAAAGAGATATAGAATAAGTGACATCAACCAATATTAGTAAGGGTGAGAGTGTTGTCATTAATAATATTATCTCATAATAAGGGATGATATGTTTATTTCTATAAAAAATCCTATAGTAATTATATAACAACAGATTATCTGTTATAATTAAACATTAAGGTGAACACCTTAAATATATTATTATTTCATGTACAATATTTCAGAATTGAATGCAAAATCTTTAGATGATTTGCACTCTATTGCTAAGGGTATGGGTATAACAAAAATATCATCATACTCTAAGGAGGCTTTGGTTTATAAAATATTAGATGATCAAGCTGAAAATGCGGCAATATTACCAAAGTCAAAGGTAAAAGTAACAAAAGACAAAGAGATGAAAGACAAAGAGGTCTTGACGGTAAAAGGAGCAGAAGTATCATCACTTCAGCCAAAGAAGATGATAAGCAGAAAGTCAAAACAAAAGAAAGAGACTTCGGTTGAGCCTACCCCAGAACAAAATGTTGTTGAAGAAAAGAGTATTGTAGAAGTTTTATCCCCTACCGAAGATAAAACTATTCAAGAAGAGAAAAAACCAAGAAAACGTATTAGAAAAATTGTTTCTAAAGAAGATACTCAGACAGAAGTTAATTCGGAAGCCGTAAAAAACTCAACTGTCGAAGAGGTAAAACTTGAAGAGGAACAAAAGTCTGAGACAACACAATTTCAAACATTTTTTCCACATAGTGAACATCAACGTTTTGTTCCACGAAACAAACAACCACAACCACAACAATCTGCACCAATAAAGAAAAGGATTGTTGAACCAGTACAAGAAGCAGAAACCTCTCTTTTAAAACCGGCTGAGCAAGCTGAACCTCAAGATAAAACATACGATTTTGAAAATAGAATAGTTAACTCAGGAGTGTTAGAAATAATGCCTGATGGGTATGGTTTCTTGCGTTCAGCAGATTATAACTATTTAACATCTCCTGATGATATATATGTATCGCAATCACAAATTAAACTTTTTGGATTAAAAACAGGAGACGTTGTCGAGGGACCTATACGCCCACCCAAAGAGGGGGAGAAGTATTTCCCATTAACCAAAGTTGATATGATTAATGGTAGGTCTCCTGAATTTGTTAGGGATAGGATATCATTTGATCATCTTACACCATTGTTCCCTGATGAAAAATTTGATTTAACATCAAATGGAGGAGACAATATCTCTGTAAGAGTAATTGATATGTTCTCTCCAATAGGAAAAGGTCAGCGCGGATTAATTGTTGCTCAACCTAAAACAGGAAAAACAATGTTATTGAAAGATATTGCAAATGCAATATCTGCAAATCACCCTGAGGTGTATATGATAATATTGTTAATTGATGAACGCCCTGAGGAGGTAACAGATATGGCAAGAAGTGTGAAGGCCGAAGTTGTATCATCAACCTTTGATGAGCCAGCAGAGCGTCATGTGAAAGTGGCAAGTATAGTGTTGGAGAAGGCAAAACGTATGGTAGAGTGTGGTCACGATGTGGTTATACTCCTTGATTCAATAACACGTCTTGCACGAGCATACAATACAGTATCACCTGCATCAGGCAAAGTGCTTTCTGGAGGAGTTGATGCAAATGCATTACATAAACCAAAAAGGTTCTTTGGAGCAGCACGTAATATAGAAAATGGCGGAAGTTTGACGATTATTGCAACAGCATTGACCGAGACAGGCTCAAAAATGGATGATGTAATATTTGAAGAGTTCAAAGGAACAGGAAATATGGAACTTCAACTTGATCGTAAACTTTCAAATAAACGTATATTCCCGGCAGTTGATATAGTTGCATCATCAACACGTCGTGATGATTTATTGTTAGATGATGAAACTTTACGAAGAATGTGGGTGTTAAGAAATTATCTCTCAGATATGAACTCTGTTGAAGCAATGGAATTTATTAAAGATAGGATGCTTAAAACAAGTTCTAATGAAGAGCTGTTAATATCAATGAACGATTAATGTAAAGTTCTTAAGATATAAATATTAGAAAGAGTGTGTCTCAACACACTCTTTCTTGTTTATATGTAAAAACAGATAACTATTTTTATTGGTATCTTGTAATATAACTTACAGAACTTTTTCTCTTACATATTTTATCTTTTATATATTTTGCGTATCTTTGTAAATTAACAATTAAGTTGTTGATTATTTTCAAAAATAATGGAATATAAAGAATTTTTAGAACTTCTTCAAAAGAGGGTAGGTAAGGATAAAAGGAGTACTGAACGCATCTCTTCATGTGTTGTTAAAACATTGAAAGAGCAATGTGCCGATATGAATACTGTTTCAGTTAAAGGGTTTGGTAATTTTGAACCAAAAAAGAAATTAGAGCGTGAAATTTTTAATCCTGCAACTGGTAGCAAAATGCTTGTGCCTCCAAAAATTGTTTTGACATTTAAACCCTCAACATCAATTAAGAATCAATTAAAAGGAATTAAACCAAATGAATAATAAACTTACCATATTAGATATTGCTGAATCTGTAGCAGATAAAAGCGGATTGACTAAAAAGGAGGCGGAACAGTTTGTTAAAGAGTTTTTCCTTTTGGCTTCTGAGGTTATATCAAAAGGGGAGTCTCTTACAATTAAAGGAGTAGGAACATTCTCTCCTGTATGGGTTGATGCACGTACAAGTGTTGATGTAAATACAAAGGAGAGTATTGAAATACCCGGTCACTATAAATTGTCTTTTACACCTGACAAATCTATGCGAGATGCTGTAAATGCTCCTTTTGCTGCATTCACAACAGAGGTTGTTACTGTAAATAATGATGACCTGCAAGAGGATAATTCTCAGTTGGTTAATGTTGAAACTAATGAACAATCAGAAGATAACGCATTGGCTCAAAATGAGAATGTTGTAATTGTTGATATAGCAGAACAATCGCAAGATATTGATCAAGTAAACGAGGATGCTCAAGAGAATTCTGATGAAGATAACAAAGAGCAATCAGAGAGTGTTGCCGAACAAATAGAAGATACTATTGAGGATGATTGCGAAAAAACAGAATCAGAAAATAATATATCTCTAACAGAAGTTAAAACAGGAGATACAGCTAAAGTTCTTGATGAAAAGAAAATTGAAAGGGAGTATCGTAAGCACACTCGTAATGGGTATATAAGTGGGTTCTTGACTGCTTTGCTATTATTTGTTGTTTTTATATTTATTTGGAAGTTCTTTATTGGTAACGAGAAAGGATTTTCTCTTTCATTCTCATCATTTAATCTATCTTCTTTAGTTGAACAAAATAGTGATAAAGACGCTGAGAGTGATAATATCTCTAAGAACAATGCAGATATATCAGTTGTTAATCCCATAGATAGTATCGAGGTTGTAAAAGTAGAAGATGCTATAAAAACAGAGGTGGTTGATAGCGTTAATGTTGTTGAAGATGTTAAGCCTAAAGAGCCCATTATTGAGACAATAACAAGAGGAAAGTTCTTAACAACTATTGCCAATAAATATTATGGGGATAAAGTGTTCTGGGTATATATTTATAGAGAGAATAAGATTTGGAATCCCAAAGATTTGCAACCGGGAGATAAGGTAATTGTTCCTGATGCAAGTAAATATGATATAGATGCCTCTAATCCCGAGTCTCTGAAGAGAGCAAAAGCACTTGAACAACAGATATTGTATGAAATAGAGTAGATATAATATTAATTAATTGCGATTTGTTATTTTTAACAGTCGCAATTGTTAAATTTAAGTATATAGACGTTAACTTTGTGACAGTTTTTGAAAAATTAATTTATAAATATAAATAAGATATGAATCAAATGGTTGATATTCGTGAACTTAATGAACTAATTGCAAGTAAAAGTTCTTTTGTAAATACAATTACAATGGGAATGGATAAGGTTATTGTAGGTCAAAAACACCTTGTTGATTCTCTGTTAATAGGATTGTTGTCTAATGGACATATTCTATTAGAAGGAGTTCCGGGTTTGGCAAAAACATTGGCAATTAAATCGTTGGCATCTTTAATTGATGCAAAGTATAACCGAATACAATTTACTCCAGATCTTTTGCCTGCCGATGTTATTGGTACTATGATATATAGTCCGGCAAAAGAACAATTCCTATCAAAGAAGGGGCCTATCTTTGCTAACTTTGTATTGGCAGATGAGATAAACCGTGCTCCGGCAAAAGTACAAAGTGCTTTATTGGAAGCGATGCAAGAGCGTCAAGTAACAATTGGTGAAAATACTTATAAACTTGATGATCCTTTCCTTGTTATGGCAACCCAAAACCCTATTGAGCAAGAGGGTACTTATCCTTTGCCCGAGGCACAAGTTGACCGTTTTATGTTAAAGGTTATTATCGGTTATCCTAAAAAAGAGGAGGAGAAACAGATAATACGTCAAAACATATCAGGAGAATCATTTGATTTAAAACCTGTAATTAAACCTTCTGAGATTGTTGAAGCTCGTGATGTAGTTCGTAAAGTCTATTTAGATGAAAAGATTGAGAGATATATTGTTGATATAGTTTTTGCAACACGTTTCCCTCAAGATTATGAATTAAAAGATTTGAAAGATATGATTTCTTTCGGAGCTTCTCCACGAGCATCTATTAATTTGGCTCTTGCTGCTCGAGCATATGCTTTCTTAAAACAAAGAGGATATGTAATACCTGAGGATATTCGTGCCGTTTGTCACGATGTCCTACGTCACCGTATTGGATTAAGTTACGAAGCAGAAGCAAATAATATTACCACAGAAGAGGTAATAAGTGAAATCCTTAATAAAGTAGAAGTTCCCTAATTAATAGAAATCTTTATCGGATGGAGACATCAGATTTATTAAAAAAGGTCCGTCAGATTGAGATTAAGAGTCGCGGATTATCTCGCAATATTTTTGCGGGACAATATCACTCTGCCTTTAAGGGTAGGGGAATGACGTTCTCAGAAGTTAGAGAGTATCAGTTTGGTGATGACGTTCGCGATATAGATTGGAATGTTACAGCACGACACAATAAACCCTTTATAAAGGTTTTTGAAGAGGAACGAGAACTTACAGTTATGTTGCTTATTGATGTATCTGCAAGTCGTAATTTTGGAGCAGTGGGAGAATCAAAAAAGGAGATGATAACTCAGATTGCTGCAACTCTTGCCTTTTCTACAATTCAAAACAACGATAAAATAGGCGTTGTATTCTTCTCGGATAAAATTGAGAAGTTTATACCACCTAAAAAGGGAAGACGTCATGTTCTGTATATAATTAGAGAGTTAATAGAATTTACTCCACAGAACAAAAAAACTGATATTGCACTTGCTTTGGAGTACGTAACTAATGCTATAAAGAAACGTTGTACCATATTTATGATGAGTGATTTTATTGATAAAAAGAATTATCAAAAAGCACTTACTATTGCAAATAATAGGCATGATATGGTTGCATTGCAAATATATGATAAACGCGAAGCAGAATTACCCAATGTAGGATTAATTAAATTAAAAGATGCAGAGAGGGGTGGTGATATGTGGATTGATACTTCGTCAAAGAAAGTACGAGAGCAATATACATCTTGGTGGAATTCGTGTCAAGAAGCAATGCAAGATGCAGCACGAAAAAGCGGAGTGGATATAACCTCTATTGCAACTGATGAAGATTATGTTCGTTCATTGATGACTCTCTTTGAAAAAAGATAATTATAAAAGATAGATAACTTATGTTTTTTACAAATATAAAAAGAGTTCTTTATGCTTTTTTGTTGATGTTCTCAACCTCTGTAATGGCACAGAGTGTTATAGTGTCAACAAAAATGGACTCCTCAGCAATATGGATGGGAGAACAAACTTCCATAAAGCTTGAGGTTGTTCAAGATAAAGATGCTCAATTATTGATGCTTATACCATCTGATACACTAACTCAAGGAGTTGAGGTGTTGTCTGTAACAGAAGGAGATACAACTGATATAAAGAATAATCGTATTCAAATTAATAAAGACATAATTATAACATCTTTTGATTCGGGATTCTATTATATACCACCAATAAAGTGTCTATTGGATAAAGACACTTTTGCTTCGGAATCATTAAGTTTAAAAGTGGTTCCTGTTGTAGTTGATCAACAAAATCTTGACTTAAAAGAGATAAAAGATGTTTGGTCTCCTCGCTTTGTTTTATTAGATTTTATTCCCGGTTATGTATGGATTATTCTTTTAGTTCTTCTTATAATTTGTGTTGCAATATATGCTTATCTTAAATTCTTTAAGAAAGATCTATTAGAAAAGGCTCAGGAGATAGCACAGATACCTCCTTACGAAAAGGCAATGGAAGAACTCTTGAAATTAAAAGAAGAGAAGTTATGGCAATCGGGACAAGACAAACTTTACTATACACGACTTATTGATATTTTACGAGAGTATCTCAATTTGCGTTTTGGCATAAATGCAATGGAGATGACATCAACTCAAATACTTGCCTCTTTAAGAGAAAATAAAGAGACAAAATTGGTTGAAAAGAATATGAAGAGTATATTAGCAGTAGCCGATTTTGTAAAGTTTGCAAAAATGCGACCATTGCCTGATGATAATGAGGCTTCCATGCGTAATGCAATCTCTTTTGTGGAGGATACAAAACCTCAATCAGAAGAGCAATTAGAAGATACTCAAAATAATAAAGAGTGATTATTATGATGATATTTGCAAATCCAGCCTATTTGTGGTTATTGTTACTTCTTATACCACTTGTGGCGTGGTACATATTAAAACAGCATAAGAGTGACGCTTCAATAGAGGTGTCAACCACCTTGCCATTTGATAAATTGAGCCGAAGTTATAAATATTATCTTCGACATTTACGTTTTGTTTTACGAGTGTGTGCATTAACTGCACTTATAATAGCCTTGGCACGACCTCAATCAACAAATAGTTGGTCAAATCGTACAACTGAGGGTATTGACATTGTTGTTGCACTCGATATTTCAACATCAATGCTTGCACGAGATTTTAAACCCAATAGAGTAGATGCTGCAAAAGATGTTGCGGCTCAGTTTGTCTCGGGAAGAACATACGATAATATAGGTTTGGTTATATTTGCAGGAGAGAGTTTTACCATGTGCCCAATGACAACTGATCACTCTGCATTATTAAATCTTTTGAAAGATGTTGAGTGTGGAATGATAGAAGATCGTACAGCAATTGGAGATGGTCTTGCAACAGCAATTAATAGAATAAAAGATGGTCCTGCAAAATCTAAAACAATTATTTTGCTTACCGACGGAACTAACAATGCAGGAGATATAGCGCCAGTAACTGCTGCGGATATTGCCAAGACATTTGGTATCAGGGTATATACAATTGGTGTTGGAACTCAAGGTATGGCTCCATATCCCGTACAACCCCCATATGGTATTCAGTATCAAAATTACCCTGTTGAAATTGATGAAAACACACTAAAAGAGATTGCTTCTAAAACTGATGGTGAGTATTTTAGAGCAACAGATAAAAATGCGTTGAAAGATATATTCTCGGAAATTGATAAGTTGGAAAAAACTAAACTTTCTGTTACAGAGTATAGTAAAAGAGAAGAAAGATTTATGCCGTGGGCAATATTGGCAATGTTGCTTTTGTGTGCCGATATATTATTAAAAAATACAATATTAAAAAATATTCCTTAATCATACACAACTATGTTCAGATTTGCAAATCCGCAATATTTATATCTACTCTTCATTGTTGTAGTAATATGGGGAGTCTTTTTTTATGGAGAGTTTAAACGTAGAAAGAATTTAAAAAAATTCGGAAAGATTTCGGTTATTGAGCCTCTTATGCCCGAGGTATCAAAATATCGCCCGTCATTAAAATTCTTTTTACAACAACTTGCATTAATACTTTTGATATTTGTAATTGCCCGTCCTCAAATGGGGTCAAAGTTGGAGACTGTAAAAAAAGAGGGTGTTGAGATTGAGATAGTGCTTGATGTTTCAAACTCAATGATGTCAAAAGATATTACACCAACTCGACTTGATAGAGCAAAGATGATTCTGTCAAAACTTGTTGATGAATTGGATAATGATAAAATAGGTCTTGTGGTGTTTGCTGGTGATGCCTATACCCAATTACCTATAACATCTGATTTTGTCTCTGCAAAAATGTTCTTGTCAACCATAAATACAAATATGGTTCCAACACAAGGAACATCTATTGGACGAGCAATTGATTTAGCGGCAAATTCATTCACTCAAGATGATAGTGCTGATAAAGCAATTATAGTTATAACTGATGCTGAAAATCATGAAGATGATGCAGTTGGCGCTGCCACTGAGGCTGCCAAGCGAGGTATTAGGGTTGATGTAATTGGAGTAGGAACCTCAAAAGGAGCACCAATACCCATAGGAAACTCTTCAAATAACTTTATTAAAGACCGTGAAGGAAATGTTGTTATAACCAAACTTAATGAGCAACTTGGACAGGAGATTGCAAAAGCAGGTAATGGAATATATATATCGGCAGATAATTCAAATAGTGCTTTAAGAGCAATTGTTGCAGAGGTACGTAAGATGAAAGGCTCGGATATAGAATCTAAAGTATATTCTGATTATGAAGAACAATATCAAGTATTGGCGATATTGGCATTTATCCTTTTACTTGTTGATTCATGGATACTTAATGGAAAGAGTAAACTAACCCAAAGAATAAACTTTTTTACCGATAAATAATGAAAATATTTATAATAATTACTCTATTGTTGTCGCTCCCCGGTGTGGTATTTTCTCAGAATGATAATAGATCAGATTCTGGTAATAAAACTGAACGTACCTCTATAAGAAGGGGAAATAAAGAGTTTGAAGCAAAAAATTATGTCTCAGCAGAGGTTGATTATCGTAAGGCTCTTGAGGCTTCACCATCATCAGTTACGGCAAACTTTAATTTAGGGGATGCTCTATATAAACAAGAAAAATATGCCGATGCAGCGGAAGAATTTAAGAAAGTTGCAGTTTCTGAGTCTGATCCAAAGAAAGCATCGGAAGCATGGTATAATCTTGGAAATTCATATTTAATGGATAAGAAAGTGGCAGAAAGTATTGAGGCTTATAAAAATGCGTTACGCCAAAATCCAAAAGATGAAGATGCTCGATATAACTTACGAATGGCTCAATTAATGTTGCAACAACAGCAACAACAAGAACAACAGCAGCAAGAAAATAAAAAAGAGCAGCAACAACAACAGCAACAGC
>JAFXDI010000029.1 GCA_017521245.1 Bacteroidales bacterium | reverse complement strand
TTGATGACGAGGTTGTTGGTCATCGTTCCACACCTCGGCAAGTAGTTTATCTGTAGATTTTGTCGTAGCGCACCCCATTAAAAGTAATGCAGTGATGCAAAATATCAAGTTTCTCATAACATTGCTGTCCGGTAAAAGTTCCGGACGATTATTATAAAGTTTAACAATTAAAACAAACTTGGTTCGGTAGAACCATCAAGTTCATTGACAATATTGTAGTTAGGTTTTGCAAAGAGGTCTTTAAGATTGGTGGTATCTGTCAATGAGATACTTACAATCTGCAGCTTCTCGTAGATAGAGCGCTCTATGTTCAGCTTGAAGATATCAACGATTCGACATCGTTGAGCTTCTGCGATGACCTTATAGGCAAACTCCTCGAAGATGCGATAGTCGCGCTTGGTGTTGGCATCTGCAAGAGTGCTCTTGGCAGCGTGGCAGCGTGCATACCAAATCCAAGGTGATATGCTTTGGATGCATGAGCCTGGGTTGCCAGGACAACATCACGAAGACTTTCACGGTTGGAAAGCTGACCGAACATCAATACGCAAAGTTGGTTATAGAAGGTGAACTGCTTGAGATATTTGTCTCCACCATATTTCCTTGCGAGATAGTTAAAATCGTTGCGATCGAGGAAGTCTAAAAGCTGCGCAAACACGTATTTTCCTTTATGCATATGCCATTCTACGTTAGTCTGCAAAGATAATTTCAAATCGGCGCGCGCCAAAACCCATGTAACTACCTAACTTTCAATATTTTCAAAGAACTTTTATGAGTTTTTACCGGATACTAATGTCATAATATAACTTTTACCCCACTAAAATAATATTTTGTTTATTACAAAAATAAATAACTTTATTCAAAAACACTCAGACAGCCACAACTATTTCTGTCTGTCGCGGATTAAAAATGTCTCTGATACTTGTGATATCTTAAAATTTACGTCTGTTCCTACGTCGCAGTTCCCAAAAGAACTTACCTTGGTCCTATTTTTGATTTCTTGATTTTATTAATAAATTAGCAAGGTTGTCTCTAAACGTTAAAATTTTAAGACATCAACTACAAAATTGATACAGAGGACATGGAAGACATATAGATAGTATTGAGTTTAGTAATGATAGCAGTATGCTGGTTTCAGTATCCTCTGATGATTGTACTATAATTTTATGGTGCACCGCAACTTATGAGCAAATTGAAACTATACCGAAATATATTAATCCAGAAATCAGGGAAGATGACTGCAAACCTCTATATGCCCGTTTTAGTCATAACGATAAAAAAATATTGATACGGTATAAATATTTTGTTTGCTTATGGGATTTGGAAACAAAATCATACGTCTCTCACCATTATTGCGGAAGTAAGTTTAAACCATGGGGAGATGTTTTTGTAAATGAATCTAATCAGGTTGAGGTGAATGAATTCCCTATTGACATAGAACCATATAAGATGGCACATGTGGTATCCCCAAATTATCAGTTTCTTGCTGTTCATTCTGATAAACAGATTAATATTTATAATCTTAAAAATAAATCATTGATATCTTCAAGAGATATTGATTATGAATACGATGAGACTTCGTCGTTTTTGAAATTCTCATCAGATTCAACCTTGCTGCTAATTGCAAATCGCAAAGTTGTTTCTGTCTGGGATATGCATTCCGATGGTCCTATACTAGTTCTTGATAAACTGGACCGTGTTCATAGTACAGGTATTTGCTCTGAATGTGAACTTTTGTATATAGCTTCAGGAGAAAATATTCTGATTTTGGAGCATAAACCTTTGCAAAAACTTATTAATTACATTAGAATGAAATTTGGTTTATAATGTAGTTTCTGATATAGTTACACAAATTGCCAGGGTGTGCCGTAGAAACCTCCCTTTCGGAAGTTCTCTCGCACACTATCTCGGACAGCCCTGCCTACCTTTACAGGTAGTACTCTGTTGGTCAGACGGAGGAGTTCTTGCAGTTTTTTTTGGACCTCTTGTTGTAAATTTGGGGCTGACATTTTGATTGTTCTAAAATTATATTTACCTTTATGCAAAATAGATGGAGGTGCTTAACAGGCGCGATAACTTCAAGCTGCGCACATCTATATTGGATCTATAGTTACGACTGTAGATCCATTTTTTTAAATTTAGAAATGATTGCTTCCTCTCCTTTCTCAATCTCTGCAGCGGTGATAAGTACTGCACTATCATTTTTTACAACATAGCAGCTCTCAATAATACCTCTTTTAAAATCATCTTGTCTCCACAAGATTTTTTGTGCAAGTTTAGCACGATTGTACCTCGGTTTGTGCATATCAAGATCGATAACAACAACTTTACAATTTTGTAAAATAGCGCTCTTAAACCCTGAAGTCACACCTCTATCTCCCCTAATACCTTTTCTATCTGCAAGAAGTCCATCTATTAGATATTCTGGATTTTTAACACCGTCTTTTAAAATGTGTCCTCTAATGTAGATTTTTGTGTTAGGGAAAGACTTTAAGATACTTTTTGCAGCTCTCACATTATCTAGTAGTTCGGACTTATTTGCTTCTGGATGAATTGTTAATCTCCTGTTGATGTCTTTTTCCAATTTCCTATCTTACCAACGTTTACGAATCTCATCTTTTTCGGCATCAGTCTTTATCTTTTTTTTTTGTACTTCTTGTTGTAAATTGGGGGCTGACATATTGCTTTTCAAAAAAAAGTATTTATCTTTGCATTGGTGTTGAAGCCGTAACAGACTTCTGTACCTACCAAGCAAGAGTAGATGTGAAAAGTCTACTCTTCTTTTTTATTTGTAAAGGATATTAGTTTGTTTTTCCATTTTACAATTATAATTCTCTTCTTTTTAGA
>JAFXDI010000028.1 GCA_017521245.1 Bacteroidales bacterium | reverse complement strand
TATAATCAGCTCCTGATAATGCAAAGTTTGCAGTATATGTTTTACCCTCTTCAACTGCTACTGTATATGTTTTACTTGTGCTTATGGTTGATGTTCCATCACTCCAACCTGTAAACATATATCCTGATTTTGGAGTTGCAACAAGTGTTATTTCTTCTCCTGCATATAACTCTTGTGTTCCTGCTGTAATACTATACGAAGCAGAACCCATATCGGAGTTAGATGATACTACTGTGGGTTGTATTGGTGAGAGTTGAGAAAATTTACCTGCTATTGCCAAGTAATTTCCCGAAGCATATTCAGATATAATAGTAATAGATGTTTCCGCTTGGGTACTAATAGGTGCGTCCATACTATAGACTGGAGCATACCAGCCATCGAATCTATATCCTCTTGTTGCTTGGGCTTTTAGATTTACTATATCGCCAACACATACAGTTGCTGCACTTGGTTCTACTTTATTGTTTGCATTTGTATTAGAAAGTAAATCCTCTGCCACAGCACCAACGGATAATTCAATTGGGTTATCAGAAAACTTTGCTGTATAGGTTACATCTCTTGTAATGGTTGTAGAATACGGATTTTCGCTACTTAATGATATGTTTCCATTATACCAACCTACAAATTGTGCTGTTCCTGTTGCTGTTGCCTCTAATTCAACTGTTGAGCCTGCTTCTACCACTTTTGATGTTACGCTCTCTCCATCAATTGTTACACTGCCTGCTGTATCAGGGTCTGCTGCAACTGAAACTGTTACTTGCTTGTTGGGTTTAAAGTTGATATATGCTCTATGCTCTGAACCTGAGTCTGTCCACGAGTAATTATCGCCTGTTGAAGGAGTTATTGCATCAATAGTAAACCATCCATTACCATTACCTTTCCATCCAAAATTAAAGTGGAAATAGTCATTGTTGGTATATCCGTCAACTACAAACATATGACGAGAATCTCCTGTTCCCGAATTTTTTGCAGCATATGGAATTGGGCAATCATTATCAAGACTTCTTTTTAATTTTTCTTTCCATTCAGAAATATCGTTTATTGCTTCCGGAACATTGTAATTTCCCAAAACGGTAGTTTCTATTGTATAATCGAAACATGTCTTTATTTTTTCAGGAAGATCACCATCTGTAATAGAAGTATTTCCCGGTGTATATGTTACACCAAAGGCATAACCTACATTTCGCATTAATGTTGCAACTTGTGTTATATTCTCTTGAGTCCAATTAGCAGAGTACTCAAGGGGCATATTATCCCAATCATATGTTGTTGCAGTGTGATCTATTGTTACCACTGGACAGTTTGTGGGATTATACCCATTGTACTGATCTACTGTCCATGAAGCAACAATAGATCCTTTTCCTTGTATAGGCCACTCGTGGTAGCGCATTACTATTGAAAATGCTGTTGGAACACATCCTGTTAATGTTGATGTCTCAATAATATTGCTATTAGAGTCATATACTTGTACAACAGGACACAAATTATTAAATGGTGCTCCTTGACCCCATTTTGCTGTTTCTATCTCAACAATGGGTGTTCCAGCGATATTCTCATTGTAATTTTTGAGATTATTGCCTGTTGATGTTATATTCTCACGTGCATATTTTACCTCTGCATCTATTCCTGAAAGGTAGTCTTGCATTGGTAAGGGTATATCGGTTACGGCAGGTGCATTTCCCTCATAAGAGTATCCGATGATACTGCGGGTATTGCTGTCGCCCGATACAATCACGAAGCCCTCTCCATCGGGATTGTTGAATACATAAAACGTTGGATCTTCTTCTACACTCTTAAGCATTGAACTGCCCGATTGTGTTAGAGAGTTGCTATCCCACGCATACTCCAACTGTGTT
The DNA here is from genome assembly GCA_017521245.1 of Bacteroidales bacterium. Classification (NCBI taxonomy): domain Bacteria; kingdom Pseudomonadati; phylum Bacteroidota; class Bacteroidia; order Bacteroidales; species Bacteroidales bacterium. The sequence continues at coordinate 31,324 of JAFXDI010000028.1, read as the reverse complement.
GCACTTTTTAATTGTGTTTTTTGTGACCTTGCACTCTGTGTGAAGAATGCGTTTGCTATTTCACTTGCTCCTTCAACGGTTATTACTTCCGCTTTGGCATTAAAGCAAAACATCACAAAAAGGAGTAATACTCCTAATACTGTCTGTTTTTTCATAGTTTGTGTTTTTGTATAGTGTTTATATTTTTTCTTCTTTTCTATTTACCTCTAAGTAATCTTCTAATTTTCAACCTACAAAGGTAATGCTTTTTTTTGATTATATACATTTTTTAAGAGTTTTTTTTCAATTAGTACATGGCGAAAGCCACAATTAGGAGTTAGGAATTAGGAATGAGGAATGAGGAATTAATTTTTGGAGCTATTGGACTAATTAGACTAATTGGGCTAATTGGACTAATTAGACTAATTAAAAAAAAATGGTTACCATAAGGCAACCATTTCTTTGTTTTATTTTTTTTTGCTTCTTATTTTTTGTAACGTGCATTTAATCCTTTTATTACCTCTTCGGTAATATCCATTTTTTTGGTTACATGCAATGTTCCTACTTGTGTTAATACTATGTCGTAGGCGCTGCTTAATACTTCATCGATGTAGTTTTGGATTGAGTCGTTTACTCTGATTTGCATTTTTTGTGTGCTTTGCATTGCCTCTAAATCAAGTTTTTGTGCGTACTCTTGTAGTTTACGCTCCTCGTTGGCTAATCGTTGCGACTCTTGTTGTGCTCTATCGGGACTTAGAAATGCATTGTTTTCGGCTTTGCGTTGGAACTCTGCTACCTCTTTTTCAAATGCTTTTGTTCGCTCGTTTATGTTTGCTCTCATTGTTTCTTGCATTTGCAACATTTCGTTATTTAACTCTTGTGCAAGGGTGTAGCTTCTTAACAATGAATCGGTGTCAACGTATGCTATTTTTAATACGTTGGTTTGTGTGCTGTCGTTTGGTATTGCTACTCCTCCGTTGCAATCGGCATTTTTACATTGTGTAAATGATACGGCTAATAATAGTGCCGCTATTACTACTGATAGTGTTTTGAAATTTTTCATAAATTTTTTATATTATTTTTTTGTTATTAATTTTCTCTGTTTTGTTCTGATATTATATCGTTAAGATTCTTTTTTGCCCGGTCTCTGGCATCGGTTGATACTGAACAGGTTATACCTCGGTCCTTCATATGTTTGCTTTTACCTATGTGTCCGTTGGGAAATTTTCCTCCTTTTTTAAACAAAATCTTTACCGACATTGCGAATATTGCAAAAATAAGGAGAAGAAATGTAAAAAGCAATACTATATACCACATTTTTATATTATATTTGTGAACTATATTTTTATTTTGTTATTGTATTTTCTAAATGGTATTGCATAAGCCTAATTGCTTATGCGGTTGCAAATATAGCAAAATAAATCATATTAGATGTTATTATATATGTGATTATAATTTAAAAAACAATATTTATGAAGATTACTGATTTAAAGCCTCAGGCTATTTGGACTATTTTTAATGAGATTACTCAAGTGCCTCGCCCTTCAAAAAAGGAGGAGAAGATTCGCCAATACTTAATGGATTGGGCTGCGAAAAATAATATTGAGGCTAAAGAGGATGAGACTGGTAATATTCTTATGAGCGTACCTGCTACTCCCGGTTGCGAGAATGCTCCTGTGCTTACTATGCAGGCTCATATGGATATGGTGTGTGAAAAGAATAGCGGTGTTGATTTTAACTTTGAGACTGATGCTATCAAAACTGTTGTGGATGGCGATTGGGTTCGTGCCGAAGGTACTACTCTTGGTGCTGACAACGGTATTGGCATGGCTGGTGCTATGGCTATTCTTATTGATGAGAATATTAAACATGGTCCGTTAGAGGCTCTTTTTACTGTTGATGAGGAGACCGGCTTGACTGGTGCTTTTGCTTTGAAAGAGGGCTTTATGAAGGGCAAATATCTTCTTAACCTTGACTCGGAGGATGAGGGCGAGGTGTTTGTTGGCTGTGCGGGTGGCGTTGACACTATTGCTACTCTTCCCTACTCTACTGTGAAGGCTCCAGAGGGTTATCACTTTATTAAGATTTTTGTTGAGGGTTTGCGTGGCGGTCACTCTGGTTGCGATATTCATTTAGGTCTTGGTAACTCTATTAAGATTCTTTCTCGTTTCTTGATGATGTGGATGCGTAAAAATCCTTTATGCTTGGTTAGTTTTGAGGGTGGTAACTTGAGAAATGCTATTCCTCGCGAGGCTTCGGCTGTGGTGGCTGTCAGGAAAGAGGATAAAGAGCCTATTACTGTTGCGTTGAATATGTTTGCTGCTGAGGTGGCTAACGAACTTAAAGGGGTTGATGATAACTTTAAGATGCGTTGGGAGAGTACCGAGCCTGCTGATGTTATTGAGCAAACTACTGCTCAAAATCTTATTAACGCTTTGAATGGTTGTGTGCAAGGGGTTATGGCTATGAGCCGCGACTTGGAGGGATTGGTTGAGACTTCGACTAATCTTGCTTCGGTGAAGATGCCCGGAGAAAATAAGTTTGTTATCTCTACCAGCCAGAGAAGTAGTGTTGAGTCGGCTAAACATGCTACTGCTTTCAGCGTTGAGAGTATCTTTACTCTTGCCGGTGCTTCTGTTTCTCATAGCGAGGGCTATCCCGGTTGGAAACCTAAAATGGACTCTTCTATTTTAAAAACTACTGTTGATACTTACGAGCAACTGTTTGGCGAGAAACCTGCTATAAAGGCTATTCACGCCGGCTTGGAGTGCGGTTTGTTCTTGGAGAAATATCCTTACTTGGAGATGGTTTCGTTTGGCCCTACTCTTAGAGGTGTTCACTCTCCTGATGAGAAGATGCATATTCCTGCGGTAGCAAACTTTTATAAACATTTGGTTGCAGTTATTGAAAAGGTAGCAGAGGAGAAATAGTATGTTAGATCACGAGCCAACTTTAGAGGAGAGGGTTGTGAAGATGCTTCGCACCGTTTATGATCCTGAGATTCCTGTTAATATTTATGACTTGGGACTTATTTACCTTATTGATTTTGACGAGGAGAATAATCTTAAGGTTGAGATGACTTTTACTGCACCTAACTGCCCTGCCGCCGAATTTATTTTGGAGGACGTGAGAATGAAACTTGAGGGTATTGAGGGGGTTAAGAGTGTTGACCTTCAGGTTGTGTTTGAGCCTGAGTGGAATAAAGATATGATGAGCGAAGAGGCTAAACTTGATTTGGGTTTCTTGTAATTGGTTGTTAGACTAATTGGGCTAATAGGACTAATTATAACCAAGACCTGACAAGTTCTCTAAGGTATTAGTTAACAATGAAGAAAATTTATTTTATATCGGATTTGCATCTGGGGGCTAAAACGCTTAAATCGCCTCGCGAAACGGAGATGCGTGTGGTTGAGTGGTTAGACTCGGTTAAGGAGTCGGCTTCGGCAATATATATGCTCGGCGATATTTTGGACTATTGGTTTGAGTATCGTTGCGTTGTGCCTCGCGGTTTTACTCGCTTCTTTGGTAAGATTGCTGAACTTACCGATAGTGGCGTTGAGGTGCATTGGTTTATTGGTAATCACGATATTTGGATTTTTGATTATCTGCCTTCGGAACTTGGTATTACTCTCCATAGAGAGTCAATTGTTACTGAATTAGGTGGCAAACGCTTTTACTTGGGACATGGCGATGGCGAAGGAAAACGCTCGTTTGGTTTTTTGTTTATTCGCTGGTTATTCCGCAACAAGGTGTGTCAAAAACTATACTCTGCCATACATCCTCGCTGGAGTGTTCCGTTTGCCCATGGGTGGTCATCGAACAGCAGAAAGGCTGGTGGCGAAACGCCTAAGTTTGGTAATGATGAGAATAATCCTCTTGTGGTGTGGGCTACGGAGTTTAATTGTAAATCGGATAAGAAGATTGACTTCTTTGTTTTTGGTCATCAGCACTTGTTATTCAGCCGTACTCTTACGAGCGGTGGCGAGATTGTTCTCATAGGCGACTGGATTTCGCACCTCTCTTACGCTGAGTTTGACGGCAACGAGATTTCTCTAAAGTGCTTCAATTAGATTTTAGGGGGTGCTTTTGAGCTGTTTTAAATAATAGGCTTAAAATTTGAGATAATATATTTTGCGGACAGAGTGATTCTCTGTCCGTTATTTTTTTTAATATAGATGTTGTATGGATTACTTTACCTCCTCTTGGCGAGCAGCATTGCGATATTGCTCTGGTTGAGGATAGAGGGTTTTGAGATTATCTTCTGCCTTTAATATTGACTCTGCGAGTTCCTCTTTTTGCGAGGGTGTTGCTTTGGCATATTTTGCTCGTAACTCTTTAAGGTGTGTTTGTTGATTGGCAATCTCGCGTTCTACTCCTTCGGCCAGTTTGTAGAGTTCTAATGCTTTGGAATTTTTGAATTGTGTGTATTTTGTATAGGTTACTCCCGGTATTATTATAAATTCAAAATCGGCTTCTTCTCTGTTTTGTATGGGTTTTATCTCGGTATAGACTTGTTTTAATAATTGTTTATAGTTCTGCTCTTCGCCCTCGAGCCATGTTTGTGATATTGTGGCTACTTGTGCGTAGGGTTTTATTGAATCGAGTGAGAGTTGGGTATATATCTCTTTTACCTCGTTGGGTATATATATGTATATGGCTACGCTATCAGACGGTTGATTTCGTTCTGTTGCAAACCATCCTACATTGTTGTACTCATCTATTACCATCATATAGTCGTTGGCGGTTGAGTTAAATGGCATTCCTAAGCTGCTCGGCGAGAGATATTCATCGCTATTCAGGTTTTTGCGTGTTACAAATATGTCGTATCCGCCTATCGATAATGAGTCGTTGTCGGTAGCAAAATAGAGGGTTAATCCGTCACTTAGAAGATAGGGATATGCTTTGTTTCCCTCCACTTCAGGCATTACATCTACGGTTATCTCTTCGCTCCAGTTGCCATCGTTCATTCTATTACGCATCTTTATTGTATAGATGCTGTCTGTGGGGGTTGAGTAAAGCACTTTGTCATCGCGTTGATTTTTGTAGAGTGTTCCCTCCTCCTCGCCTCCAAATATATCAGAGAAGTATGATAGTGTTCCACATTCGTGCGACAGTTTGTAACTATCCAAAAATCTTTCTTTTGCTACTATTATCGAGTCTATGATTTGTACTTTTTCTGTTCGGCGCAGCATTGATTCGCATCGTGCGGCTCTTTTATATAGTTTCTCGCCTTTTGCTACCTCGCCTTTGTTTTTCTCTAACGCCTCAATGTATTGCTCAAAATACTCTTTTGCTTGTGTAAAGTTATAGTTGTCAAATGCTATCTTGCCTAAATATAGGAACGAGTCTTGTATCTTCTTTTTTGCTGCTTTTTGCAGATATGGCTCTGCTTTTTCTGCCTCGCCGGTTTCGTATAGACACACTCCGTACCACTGGTTTAGTTGTGCATCGTTGGGACGACTCTTGAGTTGTTTACGAAATACCTCTTTGGATTGTGCATACTCGCCTTGTTTATACATCTTTTTTGCCTCCTCTAATGTTTGCGCCGAGAGGGGTAGTGCTACAAATAGTAGTATGAGTGATACGATTGTATATTTTATCTGTTTCATATTATGTTTATTTTGATGTGTATAATTTTATAAATATGTTTCGTTCCTCTTCTGTGTTAAAGGCTTCTGCCGATACCATCAGTAATCCTTTATCGGGGGTACTTAATATGTAATACCCTCGGTTATATCCTCTGTATTTTATCTCTTCTTTTTTAAATTCTTTCTCCTCTCCTACTGTTGGTACTACTACTATTTTTTCTTCATCTATTAGCAAGTGTTTATCGGCAAAGGGGCTTATCTTTATCTGCATTACTGCTGAAAAATAGAGATGAAATATTATAAAGGGGATTGTTCCGAACAGTATTATTATTGAGGCGTAGATATATTGTAGTTTTATTATGGGCAACGCTATCAATGCTACGGCTACCGCTATTGCTACATATCGGTAACGCTTGAGTTGCAGATGCAATATTATGTTTACAAACTGCATAGGTCGCATTGTGAATATTTGGGTTTTTATTGCCATATTATCTATTAAACTATATATATGCTTATATACTATATAGAACACAAATTTAGGTAAAAGTTTAGTTTTATCACTCTTATTAAATAATAAAATAGTAAATTTGCAGGCAAATTTTACGAAAGAAAGAATAATTGCTCTATATTTTACAATGCAACAGGATAGCAACTCTTTATTGAAGAAGTGTGATAAGTTGGTAAGAACTTGCATTAAGGATTATGCTCTTATTGCTGATGGGGATAAGGTACTCATTGGGTTGTCGGGTGGCAAAGACTCGTTGGCTCTTACTCAGCTTCTTGCTATGCGGTCTAAAATTCACTCTCCAAAATTTAGTGTTACTGCTCTTCATATCAGAAACGAAGGTATGGGGTATGATTCAGACACCGAATATTTGAAAGGTTTTTGCGAGGGTTTAGGTGTTGAGTTTGATGTAATGGATATCTCAATTGACCTTACTAAAGACAAACGCAAATCGCCTTGCTTTTTGTGTTCGTGGTATAGACGTAAGGCTCTTTTTGAGTATGCTAAAAAGAATGGTTTTAAGCGTATTGCTTTGGGACATCATAAGGATGATGTTATTGCTACTCTTATTATGAATATGGCTTTTCAGGGTTCTATATCATCAATGCCCCCGCTTTTGCAAATGGAGAAGTTTGATGTTGCTATTATTCGTCCCCTCGCTTTGATTGAGGAGAGCGTTATTAAAGAGTTGGCAAACAACGAAGGGTATGTTATTCAGAAGAAGTGTTGTCCTTACGAAAAGAGTAGTTTCAGGAGTGATGTTGAAAAGATTATTGCTGACCTTGAAAAGCTTAATCCTAATGTGAGAAGCAGTATCTGGAAGAGTATGGAGAACATTATGCCTGATTATCTGCCTAGAAAGAGTTGTTAGTTGTTAGTTTTTAGTTGTTAGAGATATTTTTTTTAAAATAATTCCCAATTTAAATAATTATGTATTTATCAGCATTTTATACTGTTATATTATTGGTCATATCTAATATATTTATGACACTTGCTTGGTATGGACACCTTAAATTACAAGAGATGAATATCTCAACCGGATGGCCTATTTGGGTGGTTATACTATTTTCATGGGGTATTGCCTTAGCGGAATACTCGTTCCAAATTCCTGCTAACAGAATTGGTTTTGTGGGAAACGGTGGTCCGTTTACACTTATGCAGTTAAAGGTTATTCAAGAGGTTATTACTCTTGTGGTGTTTACCGTTTTTGCTTCGGTTTGCTTTAAAGGCGAGGCTCTGCATTGGAATCACCTCGCTGCTTTCATCTGCCTTATTATGGCTGTTTACTTTGTGTTTATGAAGTAATGGTAGTTTTTAGTTTTCGGATTCGTAAACTCAACCGCCATTTGGGTAGTTGCCGGAATAATACAAAGAAAGAGTTGCACTTAAAATGCAACTCTTTCTTTGTATATGTTAGTCTTAATACTATGAACTTATTTTATCACTTCGTATTTCTTGAACACCTTCTCTATATGTCAAACGCATAATCTAATTGCTCTTTGGTGTGTGTTGCCATCAATGAGAATCGGATTAATGTGTCTTGGCTTGGTACTGCTGGCGATACTACCGGGTTAACAAATAATCCTTCATCAAATAACTCGCGAGTTATCATAAATGTTTTATTATTGTCGCGAATATACAATGGTATGATTGGTGTTGATGTGTTTCCTATCTCACAGCCCATATTACGGAATCCCTCTAAGGCGTAGTTTGTAATCTCCCAAAGGTTATCTATTCGCTCTGGCTCACTCAACATTATATCAAGTGCTGCATTTGCTGCCGCTGTTGATGCCGGTGTGATACTTGCACTGAATATGTATGAACGTGAGTTGTGACGGAGATAGTTTGCTGTTACGGCATCGGTTGCTATAAATCCTCCTAATGATGCAAACGATTTTGAGAATGTTCCCATTATCAAATCTACATCTTTTGTTACTCCAAAGTGATCGCATGTTCCGCGTCCGTTGCGTCCGAATACTCCTATACCATGTGCCTCGTCAACGTATGTTGCAGCATTGTATTTCTCAGCCAGTTTAACTATTTCAGGGAGATTTGCCACATCACCCTCCATACTGAACACTCCGTCTGTTACAATCAATTTTACTTTGTCCTCGGGTAGCGATTTTAGTACTTTCTCCAAAGACTCCATATCGTTGTGTTTGTATTTTAGTTGTGTTGAGAATGCTAAACGGCGTCCTTCAATGATTGATGCGTGATCTAACTCATCCCAGATAATGTAGTCTGCTCTTCCTGTTAAACAAGATACGACTCCAAGGTTTACTTGAAATCCTGTTGAGTAGATTATCGCCTCCTCTTTTCCTACAAACTCTGCTAAGCGTTTCTCTAATTGAGTGTGTATGTCAAGTGTTCCGTTTAAGAAACGAGATCCGGCACATCCTGTTCCGTATTTTTTTGTTGCCTCAATGGCTGCCTCTTTGATTTTTGGGTGATTGGTCAAACCTAAATAACTGTTTGAACCAAACATTAAGACTTTCTTACCGTTTATTATAACCTCAGTGTCTTGGTCGCTCTCTATTGCTCTAAAATAGGGATATACTCCTAATGCTTTTGCTTTTTGAGGAGCATCATACTTTGCTAATTTTTGTTGTAACAACTTCATATTCAGTATGTTTTAATATAAATCACATCTAAAGGGTTATTCCTCTTTGACTGAGCAAAGGTAATATAATTTTTTATTATATAAAAATGTATGCCTATAAATATAAATTTACTTAAAAACTTCAAGGGAGAGTATCAAAAGAGACTTCGCCTTGAAGTATGAATGCGTTATTTGTTTGTTAAAACTATACGATTAGAAACTATATGTTGCACTTATGGTAAAGTTTCGCCTTTGTCTGTTGTTTTAAATACAACTCCACTCTCAGTTCAGCAATACAGAGTTGCACTGTCTGTCATACTTACGGCTATACGATAAACACAAACTTGAGAATCTTTTTGTTTTAACTCTCCATTTTGATTGGTATATGTTTTATTTGGTCCTATATTTCGCCAAATGGGTTGCTCCAGCTCGCTTTTTAAAAGGCTTTGGGTAGCTTTTGAAGAAGAATTTATTGCATCAACGTATGCTTTATACTCTGCCATTGTGGGTAGTTTAATTGTTCCATCAGATGTTACATAGCCGCAATATGCACTCATCCATCTTCGATAGAAATTAACTACTTGTTTATTCTCCACTATCCTTACACGAACATCTACATCAGCCGCAGCCCACTCTTGATATTTTTCTTGCATTTCGTAAAAGTTTACTCCCGATGGATTTTCAGCAATTGCCTTCATCCAGTCTGGAGCATTTTCTGGCAAAGGTTCGGGCATATAAAGATCATAAAATTTTACCGTTGCATTTGCCACACTCTGTATCATCAAGAATGAGAGTAATAGGGTTATCAATTTTTTCATTTATTTATGAAGCATTATTAGTTTGTTCATAAAATTAAAAATTCTTCTGCAATTATAATACATTATATATTTATATAGATAAAATCAACACACAACAAATGTTAAATTGCTAAATTATTTTTGTTAATCAACTAAATAAAATAACATATAACTATAATTTTACAGATTCAAACATATTCTAAAATTGGATAGTTTTTCTGAAAAGCAGGTAATTTATTCACACAATTGCAAATTTAGAGCATAATAATATTGGAGTATATAAATTTTTTTTACGAAATTTGCAGAAATATAATTATTACGACCTTTAATAGTACGAGGTTTTACATAAAGTATATAGTATGGAATTTTCAGTTGAACAAATTGCGTCGTTCTTACATGGAGAAGTTGTTGGCGATGCTTCTATTAAAGTAAGCAACCTTTCAAAAATAGATGATGGCAAACCCGGAACTTTGTCGTTTCTTGCAAATAGCAAATATACTCACTGCATTTACACTACCGAAGCGAGTGCAGTTTTAGTCAGAAGAGATTTTATTCCAGAGCAAGAGGTAAAAACAACTCTCATTAAGGTTGATGATCCATATGCATGTCTTGCTCTTTTATTAAATATGGTTGATCAAGCAACCCGACCTCAAAAGAGCGGTATTGAGGAGAATGCTTTTGTTGCCGATAGTGCAACTCTTGGAGATAATATATATATTGGATCATTCTCTTACATATCAAGCAATGCCTCTGTTGATAACAACAGCAAAATATATCCACAATGCTATATTGGTGATAATGTTAAAATTGGAACAAATTGTATTATATATCCCGGTGTCAAGATTTACCACAACTGCAAAATTGGTAATAATGTTATAATACATGCTGGTTGCGTTATTGGTAGCGACGGTTTTGGCTTTGCTCCTCAAAACGGTGAGTATATGAAGATTGCTCAAATAGGTAATGTTGTTGTGGAAGATAATGTTGAAATTGGAGCAAACACCACAATAGACAGAGCAACAATGGGCTCTACCGTTATCAGACGCGGTGCAAAATTAGACAATCTTATTCAGGTGGCTCACAACGTTGAGATTGGCGAAAGTACGGTTATGGCGGCTCAAGTTGGCGTTGCCGGCTCAACAAAAGTTGGAAAACATTGTATGATTGGAGGTCAGGTTGGATTTGCCGGTCATATTACCATCGCCGATAATGTTAATATTGGCGCTCAATCTGGTATTCCAAACAATGTTGATTCTGCATGCAGCCTTATGGGATACCCTGCCATTCCTTCAAAAGAATTTGCAAGGCAGGTGGTATTGGTTAAACGACTTCCTGAAATAAATAGTACAATTAGAGAGTTGCGAAAAGAGATAGAAAACTTGAAATCAAAACTTTCGGAAAAAGAAGAGAATATTTAATATCTAAAATATTATAATCCAAAACATCAATAAAAAAGATTTAATCTTTCAAATATTTTTTTAGAAAAAACTTTTTTTGTAAAAAATATTTGAGTTTATTTGCAGAGGTGTTTATCACAAAATTTAAAACTATGAAACAAAAAAGTTTAAAAGAGAGTTTCTCGTTAAGCGGCAAGGGTTTACACACAGGACTTGATATTACTGTAACATTTAACCCTGCTCCCGAAAACTTCGGTTACAAGATAAAACGTATTGATATTGAAGACGAACCTATAATTGATGCAATTGCTGAGGCTGTGTGCCAAACACAACGTGGAACTGTTGTAAAAAAAGGTGATGTAACTGTCAGCACCATAGAACATGGTATGGCAGCATTATACGCATACGGTATTACAAACTGTTTAATAGAGGTTAATGCTCCTGAATTTCCCATTCTTGATGGTAGCGCTATTCGCTATGCCGAGGAGATTGAGCGTGTTGGAATTGAAGAGTTAAATGCTGACCAAGATTTTTATGTAGTTAAAAATAAGATAGAGGTTAAAGATGAAGAGAGTGGTGCTTCTCTTATAATACTCCCTGATGAGAATTTCAGCATCAACACTCTTATTAGTTTCAACTCTCCTGTTTTGAGTAATCAATTTGCCACCCTTGAAGATATGGCAAATTTTAAAGAGGAGATTGCCGCAAGCAGAACATTTGTATTTGTTAGAGAGATTGAGCCTCTTCTAAAGGCCGGACTAATAAAAGGAGGAGATCTTGACAATGCCATTGTTATATATGACCAAGAGATGTCGCAAGAGGAGTTAGATCGTTTGTCGGACCTTATGGGCACACAAAAGAAAAACTCTTTAGAACTTGGCTACATAAACAACAAGCCTTTGGTATTTGATAACGAACCTGCAAGACATAAACTTCTTGATCTTATGGGTGACCTTGCTTTAATTGGAAGACCAATTAAAGGTAGAGTTATTGCTACCCGTTCAGGACACGGAATAAACAACAAACTTGCAAGAGCAATTCGTAAAGACATAAAAAGACAAGAGATACAGGCTCCCAACTACAATCCTAACACCCCCCCCTTGATGGATGTAAACAGGATTAAAGAGTTATTACCCCACCGCTATCCTATGCTATTGGTCGATAAAATCATCAATATGGATGAGAAAGCGATTGTAGGTATTAAGAACTTTACTGCAAATGAGCCTTTCTTCCAAGGACACTTCCCTCAGGAGCCCGTTGTTCCCGGAGTTTTATTGGTTGAGGCAATGGCACAAACAGGTGGTTTGTTGGTACTAAACACTGTTGAAGATCCTGAAGCATACTCAACATACTTCTTGACAATAAACAATGTTAAGTTCAGACAAAAAGTTGTTCCCGGAGATACAGCTATATTCCACGTGTCGTTTATGACAGAGTTAAGAAGAGGTTGCGCATCAATGAAAGGATACGTTTTCGTTGGAGATAAAATTGCAACAGAGGCTGAATTTTTGGCTCAAATAGTAAAAAACAAATAATAGAAAAGATAGATATGCAACAAACACTTGCTTCGATACACCCAGATGCCCGAATAGGCAAAGATGTTATCATTGGTCCTTTTGTAACAATTGAAGAGGACGTTATAATTGGTGATGGCACAAGAATTGACGCTAATGCTTGTATCTTAAAAGGTTCTCGCATTGGAAAGAATTGCCATATATGCACAGGTGCTGTTATTGCAGGGGAACCTCAAGATCTTAAATTTAGAGGAGAGTATAGCACTGCTGAGATTGGCGACAACACAACAATCAGAGAGTTTGTTACCGTTAATAGAGGCACCGCTTCAAGAGGAAAGACTGTTGTTGGAAACAACTGTCTTATTATGGCATACTCACATATTGCTCACGATTGTATTCTAAAAAACAATATAATTGTTGCTAATGCTTCGCAAATTGCAGGAGAAGTTGAAATTGACGACTTTGCAACAATTGGAGGAGGAACCCTTATGCACCAATTCTCTAAAATTGGACCTCATGTAATGATTCAAGGCGGAAGCCACATAAACAAAGATGTTCCTCCATACGCAGTTGTAGGAAGAATTCCTACCGTATTTGCCGGCATAAACCTAATTGGATTAAGACGTAGAGGTTTTTCAGCAGAGCAAATAGAAGAGATTCAAAATATTTACAGAATACTATTTAATTCGGGATTAAACAACACCGAAGCCTTGAATAAAATAGAGGCAGAAGTAGCCGACTCAGAAGAAAAAAGAGTTATTGTTGAATTCATAAAATCTTCTGACAGAGGTATTGTCAAAGGAAAATAAAAATTAAGGATATTTTTTTATTAAATGTATTGTCTATTTAATAGGTATTACATAACTTTGCCTTAGAATTAAGATAAAAAAGAAGATTAAATTTTATATTTATGATATACAAGTTTTTATTACTTTCAGATGAGGTAGAAACCTTTTCACGCGAAATTTGCATTGACTCTGAAGCAACATTCTTAGAGTTAAATGACGCAATTTTGGAATCGGTAAATTACACTAAAGACCAACTAACCTCTTTCTTTATCTGCGAAGACAACTGGGAAAAAAGAGAAGAGGTAACTCTTATTGAAATGGACTCATCTTCTGATGAGGATGTTTGGTTGATGGAAGATACCAGATTAAGTGAATTGATTGAAGAGGAACACCAACGTGCACTTTTCGTATTTGATATGATGGCTGACCGTTCGTTCTTTATGGAGTTGAGAGAGATTGAATTGGGTAAAAATTTGTTAGACCCATTGTGTACAAAAGCTAAAGGTAATGCTCCTAAACAGGTTATGTCAATTGAGGAGATGGATAAAAAGTTTGCTGCATCGTCAACAATAGATATAGACGAAGACGATTACGGCATTGAAAATGGATATAACCCCGATGAATTAGACACCGAAGGTTTCAGTGATATGGACTTCTCAGAGGATAACGGAGGTTACTAAAATTATAACGCAGGATTTATATTTAACCTCAGCGAGACTCTTTCACTGTTTAAATATATCTCTTGCGTCATTTCAAAAAAATAACAATTACTAAAATTTATAGAGAAACTGTGTTTAATTAAGCACAGTTTTTTTGTTTTCAGCTTAATATAGAAGATAATTAGTTATTTATAAAAGATTTTCATATATATTATTGCTTATTAGGAAATAAGTATATATCTTTATGAAAAGTTTATTTTAAACTCATTTTTTTTGATTTTATATAACCCTAAATATAAACGATTATGTTAGAAAAAACCCTCGTTATTTTAAAACCTTGTACAATACAAAGAGGTTTGATTGGAGAAGTTACAACACGTTTTGAACGCAAAGGTTTAAGATTGTGCGGTATGAAAATGGTACAACTTACCGATGAAATTTTGAGCGAACACTACTCTCACCTAAGTAGTAAACCTTTCTTCCAGAGAGTAAAAGACTCTATGATGGCATGTCCAGTAATTGTTTGTTGTTATGAGGGTGTTGATGCAATTGAGGCAGTTAGAACTATCACCGGACCCACAACAGGACGCAAAGCACCTGCAGGAACCATTAGAGGCGATTATAGTATGAGTTTCCAAGAGAACATTGTTCACGCTTCGGACTCTCCCGAAACTGCGGAGATTGAGTTAAAAAGATTCTTCGCACCCGAAGAGATTTTTGATTACAAACTCTCTACTTTTGATTTCTTATACGCTAACGATGAGTATTAATAGTTAGTTATATAACTATAAATATATATAAACAGAGAGGTGTGCTATGTGTAGCATACCTCTCATTATTTTTTATTATTGTTAAAATTTAAGAAAATTAAATTTTACTTTTAACAAAAAAGAGAAAATATGTTTGAAGAATAACAAATTTATACTATTTTTGTAGTACTGAAAAGTTCATTAATCAATAGTAGTGAAAAGTTTTCTGAAATATTTTATTTCAATCTTAATAGTTGCAATATCTTTTATTGCGACTAATGTTGAGGAGCCTTACCCTACAACAGATAAGGAAAACAAAACAGCATCTATTGAATTAGATTCTTACTATACCGATTCTCCTGAACTTGAATCGGAGTTTTATCTTCCTCCTCAATCACTACTCTCTTCGGTTACATTTAGGCAAAACTCTTTCACTAAAAGAGTAAACAATAACCACCGAAACAACTTTTCATTTACAGAAGAGGGCAACCCTATTCATAAAGGGGAGGATATATCTACCTTAAACGCCTCTTATATATCTCAAACATTATTTACCAACTCTTTTCACAGATTGATTAGTTTTGGTAAACTCATTATTTAGTTTATCACATACTTTATAGATTAAAGCACTGTAAATCAGATATGATTTATAGTACTTAGCAACAATGGGCAGAGTATGTTTTGTCTGCTGTTTGTCTGCTATGTATGCGACAGGAAAATTATATTCCCTTCGCAACTATTTAGAATTATTAATTTGATAAACTAAATGATTAAAAAAAATGGAAAAAAATTTCATAAGAGTTCGCTCTATAAAAGATATTACTATAAGTTCTTCTCTCCTATTAATAGGTATTATACGTTCTATTGTCTTTGACAGCAATGGTGCTATTTATGGCGGTATTTCATTAATTATTTTAGGATTAATTCTTCTCTTTGTTCTTAAATCGGGATACAAGGATACAGAAAGTGGAGAGTTTTACAAAAAGATAGATTTGTCTTTTAATAAAAAGATGAAGAGTTCTCTATTAAGTGCATTAGCATCTTCACCTGAAAAGATTAATCCGACAGATGAGGGAGAAGGGATTAGATTAGAGATATTTTACAGCAAGGCATCCGGCAAGGCTTTTCTTCAACTATTTGAGTATGTCCCTTTTCAATATCACCCCTGCTCTGAGATGTATGAATATGAGATAGAGAGAATAAAAAACTTAGTTAAATAAATAATCATAACAATCTAAATTTTCAAGTTATGGGAATACTTCAAATCTTTACACTGTTAGGAGCGTTAGGTATGTTCCTTTATGGTATGAATTTGATGAGTTCAGGTCTTCAGAAAGCATCGGGAAATAAGCTTAGAAGCTTTTTATCGGCAATGACTTCAAATCCGTTTAAAGGAGTTCTGACTGGTCTTGGAATTACATCAATAATTCAATCATCATCGGCAACTACCGTTATGGTTGTAAGTTTTGTAAACGCAGGACTTCTTACTCTTCACCAAGCAATTGGTGTTATTATGGGAGCCAACATAGGAACTACTGTTACTGCATGGTTAGTGGCTTGGTTGGGATTTAAGGCCGATATTTCAATATTAGCAGTTCCTTTGATGCTGTTCGGTTTCTTGTTCTCTAATTCAAAAAAGAATCAAAGACAAAACATTGGAGAGTTAATTGTTGGTTTCTGTTTGCTCTTTCTTGCTCTTTCGTTTATGAAAGAGTCTGTTCCGGACTTAAACCAAACGCCTGAAGTACTGGAGTTTGTTAAAACGTGGTCAAGTTACGGATTTAGTTCTGTTCTCTTGTTCCTTGCCTTTGGTACAATACTTACATTGGTTCTTCAATCATCATCGGCAACTATGGCAATCACTCTTATTATGCTAAGTATGGGATGGATTCCATTTAATATGGCTTGCGCAATGGTACTTGGAGAAAACATTGGTACTACTATCACTGCTAATATTGCTGCAGCAGTGGGTAATACTCAAGCAAAGAGAGCGGCAATGTCGCACACTATTTTTAATGTATTCGGTGTTATCTGGGCATTGATATTCTTTACCCCATTCCTTGCCCTTGTAGGTAAAATTATTGAACTATTTGGATTACCAAATCCAGCAGCCGATGATTTTGCAGTTACAAGTGCTACTGCTGCAACTGGTGTTGCTGCTCTTTACGGACTATCAATGTTACACACTCTATTTAATACCATTAACACCGGTATATTGGTTTGGTTTATTAAATATATCGAGAAGGCTGTTACCTGGATTATCAAGACTCCCAAAAACCAAGAGAATGAGAACTTTAGACTTAAATATATTACTGCCGGTAATCTTGACACTCCTGAACTTGCTACCGAACAAGCATTTGATGAGATTATCCATTTTGCAGAGATTTCAAGAAAAGGTCTTAGTTATGCTAAAGCAATTATCTCAGAAACTAACCCTGATAAGTTTAAAGAATTACGCGATAAACTTATTAAATATGAAGAGATTTCGGATAGAATTGAGTTTGAGATTGCAACTTTTCTGAACGCTTTATCGGCAGGAGATATAAGCGAGACTACTTCAAAGAGAGTCAAGGCAATGTATAAAATTATTGGAGAGTTAGAGTCTCTTGGAGATTCGGGAGAGTCTATTGCACGTATTCTTACTCGCAGAAACTCATACAACAAGAACTTTGACGCTCAAACTATTCAGAAACTTGAAGAGTTGGCAGATGTTGTAGATAAAGCTTACGAAGTGATGCTTAAAAACTTAACCACTGCTCATGAAGGAGAGTTAACAGATATTACAAATGCTTATAAGGCAGAGGAGAATATCAATACTCTAAGAAACAGCCTAAGAGATACCGAGATTGATGACATTGAGCATAACAGAAAGAGTTATCAAACAAGTGTTTTCTATTTAGACTTGGTTAGTCAACTTGAGAAGATGGGAGACTACTTAATCAATATCTCTCAAGATCTTCACCGCTCATTTGGAAAGTAACATATAAGTGTGTTTAATATATAAGTAATTAAGCAGAGAGGGTGCAACAATTTGTTTCACCCTCTCATTTTTTTACTTTAAAATCAAAATAGAGTTTCTCTACTCTTTTACCGCATATACATGGTTTGGGGTTATTTCAACCTTATCAATTTGTGTGTGTTGCGAATTGTAACTCTCTACGGTTATTTTATCAGAGGTGTATGTGATTACTTGGTAATATTTTTCTCCATTATCAATTTTAGAGTAGTTTGAGGGGTATGAGACCTTATAACTCTTGGGAGAACAATGAGATGTTATATAAACGGGTGTTTGCAAAGTACTATCTTCATTAACTTTTGATGTTCTCATAAAGGTGTGCTCATGTCCCTGTAATACTAAATCTGCTCCGCAACTCTTTATTACTGGATTAAAAAACATACGTTGAAGGAATTGGTTAAATGCTCCTTTTGTTGAATATATTGGATGGTGCAATGTAACTATTTGCCACTGTGCATTGCTATTTTTTAACTCATTCTTTAACCAACGTCTTTGATAAAAGTATTTCCAGAAATCTTTATTTGAGTCTAACAGTAGAATTTGTCCATCCCCTATCTTTATTGAAAGGAGAGCATTACCTCTATTGTTTTGTGCTGAAACATAAGGGAAGACCAATCCAAACCGATCTTCAAGGTGGCGAGGGAACGATTTTAGGTATTCGTGATTTCCTGTTGCCGCCAATATTGGTTTTGTTTTGGGCAGATCCTGCATTGAAGCAAACCAATAGTCCCAATATCCCGACATAGGACGTTCTATTATGTCTCCGCCAAAGAGATAAAAATCAACATCAGTATAGAGTTCAAATATCTCAGAAAATATCTTTGGCGTTACCCCTGTGTAATCATCTTGTACATCACCTAAATATATAAATTTTCGCTGATCGGTTTCGTATGGGGTTGCAAAGGTGTACCATTCGGTGGTATCGGTTTGAGAGAGTACTCTATAACTATAACTCATTCCTTGTGGCAGTGATGCTATATCTGCCCTGTAATATGCTGCTTTTCCAGAGCGTGAAGCATAAATCTCTCCCTCCGCCTCAAAATGAAGAGTATCAGTTAGTATAATAAGTTCCAATATTGATGGTTGTAATGTATCGCCACACATCCATGTGAATGTTCGAGAGAACTCTCCATCCTCGCCATAGGTCATAAGTAAACGCGATATTTTATTCTCAATAACATACTCTGGCTCAGGTAAATCTCTAAACCATACTTTCCAACGAGATTTTATCCATATTGCAAATACCAAAACTATTGTAACAATTATTGATATTTTTATTACCCTACCCTTTTTCATATAAAAATATTTAGTTTGTTAGTTGATAGACTACAAGTATAAAATTTATAATTATGGCGAAGCAACAAACTAATTTCTAATTCAATAATCTTATTCAGTTGTTCGCTCCACGTTTTTTACACCTTTCACGTTTTTGAGTTTCTTTATTAAACCATTTAGTGCAGGAACGTGACTAACTGTCACTGTTATGTGTCCTTGAAATAGTCCATCGTTTGAGTCAATTGAGATGCTTCGCATTGCCACTCCACTCTCCTTTGAGATAATTGATGTTATATTGGTAACTATTCCGATATCATCGTTTCCGACAACTCTTAATACTACTACATATTGTGAGCCATGTTTACCCGACCATTTGGCTGGTACTACTCTATATCCAAAACGACCTCTCAACTCAGGAGCATTGGGACAATCAACTCGGTGAATTTTTATTCCTCCCTGAGAGTTTACAAATCCAAATATCTCATCGCCATATATAGGGTTACAACATTTTGAGAGCTTATACTCTATATCCTTTAACGAGCCATCAATTACCAATACATCCTCTTTTGCATATTGTTGTACCGGCACTTGTTGCACAAAATCTTCTGCTGAACGTTGGTGTATGTTATCCTCCTCTGACTCTTTACTTATCTCAACAAACTTATCTATTGTAGCATTTATATCTATTTTGTCTTGCGCCACGTTTGAAAAGAACTTTGTTGCAGTTTTAAATCCCAACTTCTTTATGAGTTGAGTAAGTGCAGCCTCATCAAGTTCTATTTTTCTGTTCTTCAAACGGCGGAAGAACATCTCTTTTCCGTACTCTGCCTCGCGATTCTCTGCCTCTTTAAGAGCCTGTCTTATCTTCTGCTTTGTTCGGGGTTGTGTTGCGATATTTAACCAATCCTGTTTTGGTTTCTGTTGAGGAGAGGTTAATATCTCAATGGTGTCGCCACTCTTTATCTGATACCTTAACGATTGATTTTTTTCATCAACCTTTCCTCCCACGCATTTATTACCTAAATTGGTATGTATCAGGTATGCAAAATCTAATATTGTTGCTCCTTTGGTAAGTTTATATAAATCGCCCTTGGGAGAAAAGACAAACACCTCTTTATCGTAATCATCTTTGCTGAAGTCTTTTACAAGTTCAAGCGTATCTCTCTCATCGGATGATTCCAATATATCTCGCATATTGTTTAACCAATCATCCAATCCACTCTCGCTCTTTACTCCTTTGTAACGCCAGTGAGCAGCCAATCCGTTTTCGGCAATCTCATCCATACGTTTAGTGCGTATCTGCACCTCAACCCACCTATCCTCAGGGCCCCACACAGTTATATGCAACGACTCATATCCGTTGCTCTTGGGTATGGTTAGCCAGTCACGCATTCGAGAGGGATTGGGTTTGTACATATCGGCTATTATTGAGAATATTCTCCAACAATCTGCCTTCTCCTTTTCAAGTGGAGTGTCTAATATTATTCGTATAGCAAAGAGGTCATATATGTCTTCAAACTCTGCCTTCTGCTTTTTCATCTTGTTATATATCGAATATATAGATTTTGTTCGCCCCTTCATCTCAAATTTATAACCTTCATCAAGAAGTTTTTGACGAATTGGAGCAATAAATGATTCGATATATTTTTGTCGTTTCTCCTTTGTTTGCGTTAGTTTTGATGCGATACTATTAAAGACTTCGCGATTGGTATATTTTAGCGAGAGGTCTTCAAGTTCCGATTTTATTTTGTATAATCCCAATCGGTGTGCAAGTGGTGCATACAGGTACGATGCTTCAGATGCAATGCTTAATCGGTAATCATTATCGGGATGATGGTTTATCATACGCATCAAGCATAGGTTATCGGCAATAAGTATTATTATAACCCTTGCATCGTTTGCAAATGACAATAGTAGTTTTCTAAAATTATCGCTTTGTACAGTTGCATGTTTTGTATAAAGACTTTCGGTTTTTAAAAGATGCGTTATTATGTTTGCTACATCATCGCCAAACTCTTTTACAATATCTTCAATAGTTAAACTCTTATGAGCTACAACATTATACAGCAGGATTGACAGCAACGTAGAACGATCCAGCCCTACCTCTTTTGAAAGGATTAGTGCAGTATTTAGATTTCGTAACAAGATGCTGTTCCCGTTGCGATCTCTTCCGTATTGGTCTTTACTGGTTGCTTCAGATATTATTTGGCGAAGTTTCTCAAACTCAAACTCGTTTATAATTGTTCGGGTTTGACGTCGTAACTCTAAATATGAGCGTAAAAACTCAACCTTCTCATCAGCCGAAAACATCAATTCTTGCTCTTGCATAACTGTTTTTATAAATTCTCCTCAAATATAGAATTTTTTTGCGACAACATAATTGATTTTTATATCTTTTATTTGTACATTTGCTGAATAGAGTAACTATTATTTACTCTTGAAAGTGGAATAGGTTAAAAACATGATACTAAATTATTCTTTTTCAGAGTCTCTCTATCTCTAATAAAGAGTGTTAGTAATCTTGTGGCGGAGAAAGTTATAAAACCATTAAATATATTTAATATGAAGTATTGTTTTTCACAAGAAGATCTTGCTCAAATCAGTGCCAAAGGTATGACTGTTGAGGCTGTTGAGGAGCAATTAGAGTGTTTTAAAAAAGGGTTCCCCTATTTGGCTCTTGAGAATAGTGCATCGCTTGGCAATGGCATTATGCAATTAAATGACTCTGCAGAGGCTTATGCCGAGAAATGGGATAAACTTATTGAAGAGGGCGTAAAAAGCGTTAAGTTTGTTCCTGCATCGGGTGCTGCAAGTAGAATGTTCAAAGACCTGTTCGGTTTTCTTGACGCTGAATACGATACTCCAGAGACCGCTTTCGAGAAAAAATTCTTTGAGCATATTAAATCGTTTGCTTTCTACAATGCTCTTAATGAACTATGCAAAAAGAACGAAGGTGGCGATATTGATACATTAATGGCTGAAGGCAAATACAAAAGTATTGTTGAAAACCTTCTTGCTGAGAAAGGTCTAAACTATGGTTGGTTGCCTAAAGGTCTTATCCTCTTCCACAGTTACCCCGAAGCATCTCGCGCTGCAATGGAAGAGCATCTTGTTGAGGGGGCTATGTATGCTAAAAATGGCGATGCAACTGTAAACATCCACTTTACTGTATCGCACGACCATATGCCTTTCTTTAAAGAACTTACTGCAAAAGTAGTTCCTTGCTACGAAAAAGAGTTTGGCGTTAAATATAATATCTCATTCTCTGAGCAAAAACCTGAGACTGACACTATTGCAGCAGATGGAGAAAACCAACCTTTTAGAGATAATGGAGCACTTTTGTTCCGCCCGGGTGGTCATGGCTCTTTAATTGAGAACCTTAACGAGATTGATGCTGACGTTATCTTTATCAAGAACATTGACAACGTTGTTCCCGACTCATTCAAAGCAGATACTATACTTTACAAAAAAGTTTTAGCAGGTGTTTTGGCTGAGGCAAGAGAGAAAATTTTCAAATATGGAAAACTTCTTGAGAGCGGAACCTACACTATTGAGGATTTACGAGAGATAATTCAATTTGTACAAAAAGATTTATGTACAAGAAATCCCGAGATTAAGCAATTAGAAGATAGCGACCTTGCTATGTACTTACTCAAAAAACTAAACCGTCCTCTACGCGTTTGCGGTATGGTTAAAAATATTGGAGAGCCGGGTGGTGGTCCATTCTTAGCATATAACGAAGATGGTACTTACTCTCCTCAAATTTTAGAGAGCAGTCAAATTAATATGGCTCATGCCGAATCAAAAGCAGCATTTGAGGGTGGTTCACACTTTAACCCTGTTGACCTTGTATGCTCAGTTAGAGACTGGAATGGCAACCACTATAACCTACCCGACTTTATTGATAAAAACACTGGATTTATCTCCGAGAAATCAAAAAGTGGTAAAGTGCTTAAAGCATTAGAGCGTCCGGGATTGTGGAATGGAGCAATGTCGGATTGGAATACAATATTTATTGAAGTTCCTATCTCAACATTCAACCCTGTTAAAACAGTAAATGATCTCCTTCGCGAGACACACTTGTAAAAACACTTGGTTGCTATATAACAACAGAAACTAAAAAATTGATGAAAAATATTTTTTTGGTAATAGTTGTAGCGGTCTCTTTGTTATTTGTCTCTTGCGACAATAACAAAGAGGCTCGCAACTTTTATTTTAAAGCAAAAGAGGCATACGACCTTAGCGACTATTTAAGAGTTAAAGAACTTACTGATAGCATCAAGATTGTAAACAATACTGCTTTTGATGAGATAAGAGCAGGTATGCAACTTGCTCGTAAGGCAGAACTTGCAATTAACGAACAAACTATGGTATATGCCGACTCAATGCTTAAGACTCTACAAAAAGAGCTGGATAAGGCTATTGTTGATTTTGACCTTATTAAAAACGAAGAGTATCAAACTTCGGGTACTATTGTTTACAGACACGATCCCAACAAGGATAGTCAAACAAAATCGTGTCTGAGAGTTTATGTTACAGAAGAGGGTAAGCTCGAAATCTTAAGTGTTCACTCCGGCAGTAGTGCTGTTGAACACGAGAGTTTTAGACTCTCTCTTGCCAATGGAGAGTTTGTTATGTCGGAGGTTGTTCCGTATGACGGAGCAAGTAATTACCGTTATAAAATTAATGGTATGAATGTTGAGACTATCACTCACCGAGAGCCAAAGACATTGGGTATTGCTCAATTTGTGGTCTCAGCAAAAGGTGCTCCAATAACAGTTTCGTATGATGGTAAAAGACCTTACTCATACACATTGGCAAAGAGTACAAGAAAAGCAATAGTTGAAAGTTATAAACTTTCGGAGATTATTAAACAGATTAAAAAATATCAACGTGACGAAGCTATTGCCTCGCAAACTATTGCTATTCTAAAAAAACAGATTGAAGACCATAAGGAGGATAGTATATAGTTGTTAGCTGTCAACTTCGTTGCCCCTGCGGGGTAGTTGTTTGTTTTTAGCAACAATGAAATAATTAATAAAAAAATTTTTCTCTAAAAAATTTATATTGTGCAAAGTTTTGGCATATATACCCAATTATCTTTGCAATAGAAAACGAGAGAAATAATATATATAAGTAAAACAAAAAAGTATTAGAATATGGAAAGCGAAGAGAAAAAAGTAAAAGTTACCGTATCGGACGATAAACTTAAGGCTCTTAAAATTGCAATGGATAAAATTGAGAAGAGTTACGGTAAAGGTTCTATAATGAAACTTGGTGATGATATGGTTGAAGAGGTTGCAGTAATCTCAACAGGATCAATTGCTCTTAACGCAGCTCTTGGCGTTGGTGGTTACCCCAGAGGTAGAGTTATTGAGATTTACGGACCTGAGTCATCCGGTAAAACGACATTGGCTATTCACGCTATTGCTGAAGCTCAAAAGAATGGTGGTATCGCAGCTATTATTGACGCTGAACACGCTTTTGACCGTTTCTATGCCGAGAAACTTGGTGTTGATGTTGAAAACCTTTGGATTTCTCAACCAGACAGCGGAGAACAAGCTCTTGAGATTGCCGACCAACTTATCAGATCATCAGCTGTTGATATTGTTGTAATTGACTCTGTTGCAGCACTTACTCCAAAGGCTGAGTTAGAGGGAGATATGGGCGATAACCGAGTTGGACTTCAAGCACGTTTGATGAGCCAAGCATTGCGTAAACTTACTTCAACAATCAGTAAAACAAATACAACTTGTATATTCATCAACCAATTACGCGAGAAGATTGGCGTTATGTTTGGTAATCCCGAAACAACTACCGGTGGTAACGCATTGAAGTTCTACTCTTCAGTTCGTTTGGATATTCGCCGAGTATCTCAAATTAAAGAGGGCGATGATGTTATCGGCAACCAAACTCGTGTTAAGATTGTTAAGAACAAAGTTGCTCCTCCATTCCGCAAAGCTGAGTTTGATATTATGTTTGGAGAGGGTATCTCAAAATCGGGCGAGATAATTGACCTTGGCGTTGAGTACGGAATTATCAAAAAGAGCGGTTCTTGGTTTGCTTACGGCGATACTAAACTTGGTCAAGGTAGAGATGCTGCTAAACGTATGGTTATGGATAACCCCGAACTTGCAGAGGAGTTGGAAGGTCTAATTATGGAGGCTATTAAGAAATAATTAGGAATGAGGAATTAGGAATTTTGCAAATTATTATTGGTAGTTATGAAAAAAACCATTGCCCTGAAAGCAATGGTTTTTTATTGTATAAGGGATATGTGGTGAAGTATCTCTACTTTACTATCTTAAAATGCCACCTCCAATTACACGATTGCCGATGTAGAAGACTGCGGATTGTCCGGGTGCTACGGCAGAGGCTGCATCGGCAAGTGTTACCTTCAACGTATTCTCTTCTTGGGTTATTGATGATACTCTGTAAGGTGTGCCTCGATATCTTATTCGTACTACTAAGTTGGGCGAAGTGAGGAGTGTTTCATCTACTATTTTACAGTCAGTGAGGGTTAGTATAGAAGATAACAGATCTTCCTCTTTACCGAGTTTTACTGTATTTTTTAAGGGGTTTATCTTTATTACGTAGGCTGGATGCCCGAGTGCTATCTCAAGACCTTTGCGTTGTCCTATGGTGTAGAATGGATAACCTTTGTGTTGTCCTAAGCGCTTGCCAAGTTTATCTACAAAAAAACCGCCTGAGTATTGTTCGTCTATTCCCTCTACATTTTGGCGCAAGAATGTGCGGTAGTCTTTTTCAATGAAACATATCTCCATGCTCTCGCTCTTGTTGGCACTACTCTCAAAACCTCGCTCCCGCATCATCTGTTTTACGTCACTCTTTATCATTCGCCCAAGCGGAAAGAGTGTTTGGGATAGTTGCTCTTGTGTCAATCCCCAAAGGAAGTAGGATTGGTCTTTTGTTCCGTCTCCTCCCTCCTCTATAAAGTATTTTCCGTTCTCTTCAATAATATTTACATAGTGTCCTGTTGCTATCTTAGTGCATCCAAGTTTGTAGGCACACTCAAGAAGTGCTTTCCACTTGAAGTTTGGGTTACACATTACGCATGGGTTGGGTGTTCTGCCTCGCATATACTCATCAATGAACGATGCGATTACTCCCTCTCTGAACTCTTTGCGTATATCTATGATATGGTGCTCTATTCCCAAACGGGTTGCCAATTGTCGGGCATCGGTTATGAAGGGAGGTTCCTCCTCACTACCCCACATATGTAGCGTCGCCCCCACTACTTCGTATCCCTGTTCCTGAAGTAACAGGCACACTGCGGAACTATCTACCCCGCCACTCATTCCTACCAATACTCGTTGTTTATTCATTTTTGAGAATAAAGTATTTTAGATCATTATGAACCTTAAGGGTGTTAAGGTATTGCAAAATATTCTTCTAACTAACAGTTTCTAAAAACCTCTTTTATCGTATGCTGCTTTTAGACGGTTCATTGCCTCCTCCATTACTGGACGGGGTGATGCTGCATTAAATCGCATCCATCCTTCGCCTCCAGGTCCAAACATATAGCCTGAGTTAAGTGCAAGTCGTGCTTCGTTTACAAAAAAGTCATCTAACTCTTTTTGTGTTGCAAATCCCAACTCTCGACAGTCAAAGAACATCAAAAACGATGCTTCGGGTTTCATAGCCTTTATCTTTGGCATCTCGGCATTGAGGCGATCGTTTACATAGTCCATATTTGCAAACACATACGACAGCATTTGGTTCAACCACTCTTCGCCTTGATTATATGCTGCTTCGGCTGTTACAAAGGCAAATACATTTCCTCCTGATATATGATTGTTATCAAGATATGGGAATGCACTCTTGCGTATCTCTTCGTTAAATATCAATATTTGCGATGTTACAACTCCTGGCATATTAAAGGTTTTTGATGGAGCCATAAAGGTTATTGAGTTGTTACGTGCCTTCTCACACGATGCCGCAAAGGGCAGATGTCGTGCTGGAGGATAGGTCATATCGGCATGTATCTCATCACTTAAAACGAGTGTACCCTCTTCGGCACATATCTCAGCCATTGTTGTCAACTCCTCGTTGCTCCAACGGCGTCCTCCTGGATTGTGAGGATTACAAAGTACAAATATTTTACATCCTTTTATGTCGCGACGCATTGCGTCAAAATCAATACGGTAACGGCCATTCTCTATTATTAGTGAGTTGTGTACTGCTTGACGTCCTGTTGCCGCTATAACATTATGAAATGGATGATACACTGGAGGTTGCACCATCACTTTATCACCTGGATTTGAGAAGTGGTTTATCATCATATAGATACCCGGCACAATACCCGGCACATGGTGTATCTCCTCTTTCTTTACGGTTAATCCGTAGCGGCGATCAGCCCAACGGATGAATGATTCAAAGTAACCATCGTGAGGTTGTGGATACCCCAATATCTCATGCGACAATCTCTCTTTGATAACATCAGTTATAAACGAAGGTGTTTTGAAATCCATATCAGCAATCCAAAGTGGAAGCACATCTTCTCTACCCCATAACTCTTTTGTTGAATCGTATTTTACCGACTGTGTACCATGACGGTCAATCATTTCATCAAAATTGTACTTCATATCCTTTTATTTCGTTTAGTTATTATTTTTACTCTTCGTTTTCTATCATCAAATAATCGTTATCTGAGAGTCTCTTCTCCATCTTCGCAGATTTTACACCCGACTCTATAATCTGTTTTGCCGATGTTGCTACACTCTGTCCTCCTGTCAGCATCTTCTTTTTTACATCTGAAAACTTAGTTCCAACAGATTCAAATGCTTTTTCAATATCTTCTACCATTTTAAATAGGTCTCCCAATCTGTTTAGCATATTCTCTGCAGCAACAATTATCTTTTCTTGATTTCGTTGTTGCACCACCTGCGCCCAATAGTTCTCTATCATTTTTAGTAGCGAGAATAGTGATAATTCGCTTGTTATGATTACCTTTTGATTATATGCTTCGTACCATAGTTTAGGTTCAGTTTCTCGCATTAATATCAAGGCATTCTCGTTGGGGATAAACATTACCACACAATCAATTGTCTCACGTCGAGAGGCTTTATGATATTGTGCATACGACTTGGTTACAATCTCTTTTATGTGACTCTTTATGCTTTGTATGTGACGTTTTGCCGCAGCATCACGCTCTTCATCTGTTTTTGCTTCGCACCACTCAAGATAGGCTGTTAGCGATACTTTTGAATCTATTATCAGGTCTTTGTCGGGATAGTGAACTATCACATCGGGAATCATTCGCTTTTGCGTCTCTTCGTGCAGAACAGCATTGCCTTTTTCATCACGAATGGTTACTTGACATTCAAAGTGTTCTCCCTCTTTTAATCCACTATTTTTAAGTATCTCGGTGAGTACTAACTCTCCGTATAACCCTTGTGTTTTTGATTTACCTTTTAGAGCCTCCGCCAATTTTGTGGCCTCGTTGCCTATCTCGTTGGTTCGAGCCATCATATCTCTTATGGCGGTGTCTAATGAAGATTTCTGCTCTATGCTCCTCTCTCGGCTATCTTTAATCTCTTTACTAACCTCCTGCATTCCCTCTTTAAGTGACTCTATAAAGGGCGTAAGGCTCTCTTTGTTATTGTTATTAAGTTCCTGCGACTTCTCCTTTAAGAGTCTCTCGCTCAACTCCGAGAATTCAAGTTTTAGAGTTTTTATCTGTTCTGAGAACTGTATCTCCTGTTGTTTTAGCCGTTTTGCTATCTCCTCCTCTTTTTGGTTAAGCATCTGACTGGTGGCTTCGTTTTCTGCTTTTAAGGAACTGTTCTCTTTTATTAACGTTTCACGTTCATTAGATACTCTTTGCAACTCTCGTAACTTCTCCTCAAAAATCTCTAACTTTGATTTGCTCTCAGCGTTGCTTATCTCAGCCTTGTTTTTCTCTTCACGCAACTGTGATAGTGATTGGTTTAGGCTAACAATCTCCTCCTCTTGTTTTTTTACAAGAGTGTTTTTTGCTTTTACTACAACCAAGAGTAAAAGTGTCATAACTGCTATTCCGATTCCCAATCCTATTGCTATTTGCATTTTTAAACTATTAGTTGTTTGCTTTCAATTGTCAGTTAATAAGGCATTTAGGGGCATTAAGAATATTAAAGTTTTCTTCTAAAAACCAACAACTACCAGCAGGACGGTTGAATTTACGAAACCGAGAACTAAAAACTAAATTCCTCTCAATCGTTTTGCGGTTTTTAGAGCCTCGTTACGTATCTTGTCGCTATAAGCATCACTTGCCCACACTTGTTCGCAGAAGGCTGCCAACTCGTTACGTTTGTATGAGTAGTTGAACCATCCGAATGCCTCTATTATTGTAAGGCGAAAATCTTCGTTACTCTCCTCTTGGAACATTTGAATCAACTTGTCTGTTACGGTGTGTAGATTTTTATTACGGAAGTTACGAACCATATTTGTTTTCTCTTTTATGGTTGCTTCTGGCAAGTCTAATTCATTCTCTAACAAAGTGTTGTTATAACGGTCAAATGCCGCCATAATACGAGCCACTTGTTTCTCTTTGTCATAGTAATTTTTACAGGGGTCTTGTTTTATGAACTCTGCTACGACCTTCTCATGAGGGAACATCTCTACCGCTCCACGTAGTTGAAAATCAACTCGCGAACCGTTTGCTATGCGTGAGAATGCCGATACTAATGCAGGGATAATGCGTTCATCTCCACATTTTCCTGCATATATTGCTCCAAAGCGTTGTACTATCTCATATGAGTCGTTAAGAGCAAGTGTGATTGCCTCAACAAAGTTGTCATCTTTAAAGGTTGTTAACATCATAAAGGCTACAAGGCGAACGGTGTTCTCAGGTGATGTTTTGAATACCTCTAATAACTCCTCTGATGTTATTCCTTTGTTTTTAACCAACATCTCCATTGCAAAGCATCTGATTGCAACAGGTGCATTTTTCAACTGTTTCTTCCAGAACTTATTGTTTTTGTATATTGCCTCGTTTACATCAAACGATATCTCCTCTCCTGGAGCAAAGGCAAATGTTGGATCTCCATATATGTGTGCTCCCAAATAGGGATTGTATTTTACCATATTTCCTACTCGCAATCCGTAACCTAACATTCCAACATGACGGTCGCACCATTTATCTTGTAACGAGTTTACGCTGTTTGCGATGGTTACTACACACTCGCCCTCCTCAAATATATACTCCTCTGCCATATACGCATCGTGGTTGAATGCACCATTGAAACATGCATCAAGAAATACAACCTTTGCATTGGGTTGGTATTTGCCAAGGTCGGTAATATGAAGGTCCAACTTATCGTTGTATAGTGAATCTTCAAGTATTGATGTGCGTGTAAATATTGAGTCGAGCCAATGTAGGGGTATGTCATATTTTTTTGCCCAACGCTCACGTGCTGCATCAGGATCTTCGCCACCCTCTACCGCTTTACGTATTTTTGAGCGGAAGAAACGGTTTGCCGACTTCAACTCGTCTGTTGCATTTTTAGGCAATGGAAATCCGTTTAGATACTCTTCATCAGGGTATCCATGGTGGTGCAATATTGCTAATGAAAGATCTTTGCGTTGCATTTGACACATTAGTGGGAATTTACTGAACTCATCATCAAGGTGATCCATAAATACTATTCCGTTTGCTTGACGTTGCAACCATGGGAAGTGTTCGCGATATGCTATTTTCTCATCCATACGTGCAAGTATAGATTCTGAATTGTATCCATGCCCCGCAAAGTAGAATATTTGAGAAAGTATTTCGTTTTTCTCTTTTTGAGCCACCACTTTTTTGAGGTATGCTTTTAAGCGGTCGTATTTTGTTTTGTCTCCTTTATCGCAAGTTTTAATGCGTCCTGAGTATAACTCGGGAGAACATACTTGTGTTGAGGTTGCTGGTAATGTATAGTAGAAAAGATTGGGTTTCTTCTCATCTTGTGCTATAAACTCAAACTCTAAATCCAAATCATCGTAGAAACGATCCGATGGACAAGAACTCTTCTCCATGCGTTTCATTGATTGTTTGGGTTTAAAACCTGACGCAAAGTGTTGTGCATCAAATAACATTGGAACGGGAATATCTCCAATGAATACCATACCCTCAATAGGGGCATCTTTTTGTGTTGCCAAACTCTTTATTTGAGCCTTGATTGAGTCTGGGTTATACCATACATCCTCTACGATATAAGTCTTTAACCCCTGTTTTTCAATTGATTGAGCGTATGCATCAACTTCAGCTTTTGCCTCTTTATAACTCACTTTATCAATAAAAATTGCAAAACCTTTTTCTGCTGCAATTACTGATGTTGTGCACAATAGTGCAACAATAAACAACACTCTCTTTAAATTTAGCACTTTCATATTATTAGATTTTTAATTTTAATTTCTTTCCCTATTTCTCTTATAAAATTTAATCTATCGGAAATTTTTATTTACAATTAACAAAG
>JAFXDI010000027.1 GCA_017521245.1 Bacteroidales bacterium | reverse complement strand
TTGTCGGCATCGCTAAACTCTGCCGCCCTTCGGGTTGTTGTTAGTTGTTAGAGTCTTTATTTTGCTAAAAACTAAGGTACGAAGTACCGTACAACTAAAAACTAACAACTATTTTATTATTTTCTTAGTTTCTATCTCTCCATTTGATTGTACGGCTACAATATAGATGCCTGTGGGGTAGTTGCTTACATCAAGTGTTGCAGTTTCTACTCCGGGTGTAAGCGATTGCATCAACACGCCTTGCATATTGTAGAGTTGCACTTGGTTAATTACTTCGGGTGAGGTTATACGTACTTCGCCATTGCTATAGATTATCTCTATATCAGCTACCTCTGCTACTGCCTCCTCTATGGAGGTGATATCGGTATCGCCAAAGGTGATAACCTCAATATCATTTATAGCCATAGGTGTTACAACTCCCGACACAGTGATGTTTACTTCATCTTCCGAAGGGAAGGTGATTTTGTCTATTTCGTCAATGCTGATTGACTGAAATGAGCCTTGTGATGTTAAATAGACATTCATATAGTCGGTTGCATGAGTCGATAGCCACGGTACCGATATGAATGTTAAGAACATCAGCATTTGTTTGATGTAGTTTTGTTGCATAATTGTTTATTTTTGGTTAATATTTTATTTCTTAGGGTCATTTAAGTCATTAGGGTCATTAGGAATACTAAAAACTGGCATCTGCGGACACACCCCCGTCGCACAGAGCACTGTGCTCTCCAACCTTCGGCACGAATTGACATTTAGTCAATTCTAATTACTTTGTAATTACCTTGCTTGCGTGTGCCCCTACTTTAATGCAAAAATATGCTAATTTTTTTTAAAATACAATAGCGGCAGCTACGGGGGGGGTAAATTACTGATTTATGCTACTTAGCGGCATTGTTTTTAAAAAACCGTTAGTATTATAGGCATTTTAGTCTAATTAGTCCAATTGGCCCAATTAGTCGTATTGAAGAAAAACGAAGTTGCACTTTTGTAATGCAACTCCGTTTAAACTGACAACTAAACCTTATTATCCTATTGAGTGTTATGATATGTGAATATTATAACACTTGGGTTTATGAGATTTACAGTTTCTCTCCTTTTTATTATTAACACTCTATTTGTTTTTGGTAAGGGCGATGATGCTTTTATTGAGTTAAATCTGCCTACGTTTGATAACGATGGTATATTCTCTTCTGCATCACCACCGGAAAGTAGTTGGTGGAGGGAATTAAATGACAACACTCTTGATTCTCTTATTTCTTTAGCCATTAGCAACAACCAAGATATTTTTGTTGCTATGGATAATATTCTTGCAGCAAGGGCTTCGTATAGGATTGCTCAAAGTGCATTTTATCCCTCTATTAGTTTAGAGAGGGGTTGGAGTACCTCTAAAAGTAGTAGAAACTTGGGAGATGAGACTGACCGCACAAGTGATGTTACGCAAAGTAATTGGCTGTTTGCTTTAAATGCGAGTTGGGAGATTGATATTTTTGGTACAATAAGGGCTCAGGCGAAAGAGGCTAAATATGGTTATGAGGCAGAGATTGAGTTATACAATGCTGCGATTATGGCATTGACTGCCGATATGGCTTCGTATTATGCACAACTCAGAATGATGCAACAACAACTTATTGTGGCTGTTAAAAATATTGAATCTCAAAAAGAGATTTTGAATATTACTAAGGTTAGATTTAATAGTGGACTTGCTTCTCAGTTGGATGTTGCTCAAGCTAAATCGGTATATTACAGCACTAAGGCTTCTATTCCTGTTCTTCAGAGTTCTATTGATAATCAGATTTATACTATTTGTCAACTTGCAGGGGTGTTTCCGCAAGTGCTTTATAATTGGCTGATTATTCCTTCTGAGATTCCGAAATATATGAAGATTATTGCTATTGGCACAAGTGAAGAGATGCTTGCCAAACGCCCAGATGTTAGTGCTGCTTTTCTTAAAACCAAAGCTGCAAAGGAGAGTTTGCATGGCAGTAAACGAAACTTCTCACCTCAATTTTTTGTTGATGGTAGTTTTGGATTTCAGGGGCAGGCTTTGAATAGGACTTTTAACAGCAATAGCATTACCTACTCTCTTTCTCCCCGTATTAGTTGGAACTTTTTTCAGGGTGGTAACCTTTTTAACTCTTTAAAGCAGGAGAAGGCTAATTACGATGCTGCAATAAGAAATTACAACACTACTGTTCTTAAAGCGGCCGAAGAGGTTAGCAGTGCTATATCGGCATATAAAGGTCGCATTAAACAGGTTGTTGATTTGAGAGAGTTGGAGATTCAGGGAGAGACTATGCTTACTCTCTCTCTTGACTTGTATAAACGTGGATTGAGTGATTTCCAAAATGTTTTGGACGCTCAACGCTCTCTGTTGGAGTATCAGAATTCTTTGGTTGTTGCCGAAGGTAATACTCTTATTGCTTTAGTGAACTTATATAGAGCATTGGGATGTTATTGATTTGTACAAAGTGCAACGTAGTAATAAAATTATTATAATATGAAATGGTTTAAATTTTGTCTGCTCTGTTTTGTGTGTTCTATTTTTACAGGATGCAACGATGACTTATTAAGTGGTTATGAGGCTATGCCTCCTATAACTGTTGCAAAGCCTGTTGTGAGGGATATCACTTTGAGTAAGAGTTATCCCGGATATGTTTCGGCACAAAACAGTGTTAATCTTGTAGCGAGAGTGAGCGGTTATCTCGAAAACTCTTTCTATGATGCAGGTAGTAAGGTTGAGAAGGGTAAACTTCTCTTCCTTATCGAACCTACTCAATATCAAGATGAGGTACTATCGGCAGAGAGTTCTTTAGAGAACGCCATTGCTAAACGCGACTATGCTCAAAACAACTATACAAGAATGAAAGAGGCTTCGGCAAGTAACGCCATCAGCGAAATTGATTTAATTGAAGCCAAATCGCAACTTGCTGCTGCCGAAGCTGATGTTAAAAATGCCGAAGCCTCTCTTTCTTTGGCCAAAACCAATTTGAGTTATTGTTACGTTAAAGCTCCTTTTAGAGGCAGGGTTACTATTGGCACTCTATCGAATGGCAACTACGTTAATGGCAGTGCATCGCCTGTGGTACTTGCTACTATTTTTCAAGAGGATTTGATGTATGCATACTTTAATATTGAGGACAATCAATATCTGAAAATGCTATGGGATAACAACCAGATGCCTTTTGATAGTGTTGTGGTTTTCTTTGACTCTCCCACAAAGAGGGTATATAAAGGCAAGATTGATTACATTGCTCCAAATATTGATTTATCGATGGGTACTTTACGACTAAGGGCTGAGATTAAAAATCATAATGGTGAACTTAAAGATGGTATGTTTGCTAATGTTATGCTCCCTTATACAAAACGTGATAATGCTCTATTGATTGATGATGCCTCAATTGGTTTTGACCAGTTGGGTAGTTTTGTTTATGTTGTTAACGACTCTTCGGAAGTTGAGTACCGACACATTACTGTGGGAGAGGTGTTTGATGATACATTAAGATATGTTGTCAGTGGTCTTGACAAGGGGGAGATGTATGTATCGAAAGCCCTTCTTAAGGTTAGAGATGGAATGAAGGTTAATCCTGCTATAAAGTAACTTTAATTTACTATTTCTTATGTTCTCTCGTTTTTTTATAAACCGACCTATATTTGCTACCGTTATTGCTCTTTTGATGGTTTTGGCAGGTGTTGCCGCTCTGGAGTTTTTACCTATTGCCCAATTCCCCGATATTACTCCGCCAACCGTACAGGTTAAAGCGGTATATCCCGGTGCAAGTGCCGAGACTATTGCAGAATCGGTTGCCACTCCTATTGAGGAGCAGGTTAATGGTGTGGATGGTATGATATATATGAACTCCACATCTTCATCAACCGGAGAGTATAACCTAACTGTTACCTTTGAGGTTGGCACCGATGCCGATATGGCTGCGGTTTTGGTTCAGAACAGGGTTAATATCGCAGAGGGTAATTTACCGAGTGAGGTTATTAAACAGGGTATTACTACTAAAAAGCAATCGACAAATATTGTTATGATTTTGTCATTAGAGGCTGATAGTTCAATATATGATGGTTTATTCCTTTCAAATTATGCTACTCTGAATTTCTCCGATCCTCTTTCCAGATTAAAAGGTGTTGGTAATGTTACTGTGTTTGGTGCCGGAGATTACGGTATGAGGGTATGGTTAAACCCTGAGGTTATGAGAATGAGAGATGTTACTCCTAATGATGTTTACAATGCTATATCGGCTCAAAATATTGAGGTTTCGGCTGGTGGCGTAGGACAACCTCCTCAAAGAAACAATACAAATTTTCAATATACTCTTACTACAAAAGGGCGTTTATCATCGGTTAGCGAGTTTGAGAATATTATTATTAAAGCTCTTCCCGAAGGTGGTTATTTAAGGCTTAAGGATATTGCCAATATTGAGTTGGGAAGCCAAAACTATGGAACTATATCAAAACAGAGTGGCAAGTCGGCTGCGGCTATTGCTATATACCAATTACCCGGCAGTAATGCTCTTGATGTTGCAAACGAAGTTAGAGCAGCAGTTGAGAAGTTATCAAAAAATCTTCCTGAGGGTGTGGAGTGTAATGTTATTCTTGATACTACCAACTTTGTTAAGGCTTCGTTAGAAGAGGTATTGGTTACACTCATAGAGACAACCCTTTTGGTTATGCTCGTTGTTCTTATTTTCTTGCAGAACTTCAGAGCTGTTATTATTCCATCACTGACTATTCCTGTTTCGCTGATATGTACTCTTGCTGTTATGAAATTGTTTGGTTTCTCAATCAACACGCTTACCCTCTTTGGCATGGTGCTTGCTATTGCCATTGTGGTTGATGATGCTATTATTGTTGTTGAGAACTCCTCGCGACTTTTAGCAACGGGTAAATATTCAAGGAAAGAAGCCGTTACAGAAGCAATGCGAGAGATTACCGGTCCAGTTATTGGTGTTGTTCTGGTCCTTTTAGCGGTGTTTATTCCTACTGCTTTTATTCCAGGTATTACTGGTGAACTATATAAACAGTTTGCTCTGACTATTGCTGTTGCAACTTTTTTCAGCGGTTTTAATTCTCTTACCCTCACCCCTGCCCTTTGTGCTATTTTCTTAAAGGAGAAACACGATGCTAAGTTTATACTTTACAGATGGTTTAACAAAGGTTATGAGAAGTGTGTAAATGGGTACGTTAGTATTATCTCCAGAATGTTAAAGCACCCCGTTAAAAGTATGATAGCATTTGTAATATTTACCATTGCTGCCTTTTGGTTGTTTGTAAAGACTCCTTCTTCGTTTATTCCCGAAGAGGATCAAGGCTATTTCTTGGTTTCGGTTACGCTACCGCCTAATGCGTCACTTGAGCGTACTGAGAAGGTAACAGAAAAACTTGGTGCTATTTTAAATAGTTATAATGAGGTGGAGAGTTATATGTGCATTAATGGTTTCTCGGTTATTAATGGAGCTGCATCATCGAATAGTGCCACTGTTTTTGTTATTCTTAAACCATGGAAAGAACGTAAGAAAAACAAAGAGAGTGTTGCTTCAATAATAGAACAACTTAACCGAGAGGCATACTCTATTGAAGAGGCTTCAATTTTTGCTCTTAACCCTCCTGCCATAAATGGTATGGGTGCAACGGGCGGTCTTCAAATGCAAATTGAAGATATTGGCAATTTGGGCAGTGGCGAGTTACAAAAGGCCATAAACGAAATAGTTACAGAGAGCAAGAAGGTTAAAAGTATTGGTTCAATAAACAGTATATATCAAGGTGCTACCCCTCAATTTGCTTTAAATATCAACAGAGATAAAATTGAGTTGCAAGGTATTGACCTTAATGAGGTTTTCAACTCTTTATCTTTATATATGGGCTCGGCATACGTTAATGATTTCAGTACTTTTGGCAGAATCTATCAGGTTCTTTTGAGTGCTGATGCTGTAAGTAGAGAGAAAATTGATGATGTTCTTAAACTTTCGGTAAGAAATAGCAATAACGAAATGGTGCCTTTCTCTGCTTTTACTACTATTGAAGAACGTTTAGGTGAAGACTTGATACAGAGATATAATATGTACACTTCGGCTTCTATTACAGGTACTGCGGCAGAGGGTTATAGTACTGCTGAGGCAATGAGTGGAATGGAGTTGCTTTTTGATAATTTATTGGGAAACTCTTTTGGGTATGAGTGGACCGGCGAAGCATATCAAGAGAATAAAGCCTCATCGTCTGTTGCTATAATATTTATTCTTGCAATAGTTGTGGTAATATTAGTTTTGGCTGCTCAATATGAGAGTTGGACAAGCCCTGTTGCTGTTATCATGGTTGTTCCTTTTGCTATATTGGGTGCGGTACTAGGCTCTATTATAATGGGGCTACCTATTAGTATTTTCAGCCAAATTGGTATTATTTTGCTTATTGCTCTATCGGCAAAGAATGCGATATTGATTGTTGAGTTTGCTGCTGATTACAGATTGAAAGGCGAAGATATTATTTCGGCATCAATTGAAGCAGGGCGTATGAGATTAAGACCTATTCTTATGACCTCATTTGCATTTATTATTGGTATTATGCCAATGTTGTTTGCTTCAGGTGCCGGTGCTGCAAGCCGACTTGCTCTGGGTAGTGCCGTTGTGTATGGTATGACACTTAGTACTATTTTAGGAACTCTGTTTATTCCCAATTTTTACTATATGATGCAGAGCCTTTATGAGAGGATTAAAAAAATTAGGAATTAGTACGTTGTTTCACAACAATTAGGAATTAGAAATGAACTACTAATTAATTCATTATTCCTAATTCCTAATTTCTAAATATAATTATTCAACTACTTTATATATATCGGGAAAATTACGACCATATTGATCATAGTCAAGTCCGTAACCTACAATAAAGTCGTTATCTATATCAAAACATTTATAATCTACCTTAATATCTACTTTTATATTATCGGGTTTTACAAATAGTGATGTTACATATATTTCAGCAGGATTCTTCTCTTTAAGTATGCGTAGCATCTCTTGCATTGTATAACCTGTATCTATTATATCTTCTATAATTACAACTGTACGGTCTTCGATACTCTCACGTAATCCAAGAACTTGTTTAACTTTTCCAGTTGTATTGGTACCCTCGTATGATGCCATACGAATAAAAGTTATTTCGCATGGGAACATCATATCTCTCAATAGATCGGCTGCAAATACAAATGATCCGTTTAATATTACAAGGAAGAGTGGATTTTTATCTTTCAAATCAGCCTCAATCTCCGCAGCAACCTCTTTAACTCTCTTCTTGATTGTTTCTTGTGATATGTAAAGAGCAAATTGTTTGTCTTTTACTTGTACTATATTCATAGTTATATTTTATAACTGTTATACTCTGTTTTTATGTTGATTACATTATAAACTTCAATAAGAAGAATGCTCCAAGTATATACATTCCGAGTGTTACCTTCTTGAAGTTTCCTCTCAATAGATTGATTAGTAAGATTTATGTCACAAATTTAAACAAAAAACTATTTAATACATATTTTATACTTCCTTTTTTATTACGCTATAAAAACGTTTCAGATATATAGTTTAAAACATTCCGAATTCTCCCTCTTTGAAATTTAATTTGTATCTTCGCAGAATAAATAAAAAATTATGATTTCAGTTGATGGACTTACCGTAGAATTTGGCGGTAGTACCCTATTTAAAGATATTTCATTTGTTATTAACGAGAAAGACCGTATTGCTCTTATGGGCAAAAATGGTGCTGGTAAAAGTACTCTGTTAAAGATTTTGGCAGGGGTACGCAATGCAACACGCGGACAGGTGTCTGCTCCTAAAGATACAGTAATTGCTTATTTACCTCAGCACTTAATGACCGAAGATGGAAGAACGGTTTTTGAAGAGGCTTCTCAAGCATTTGCCCATCTTCATCAGATGGAGGCTGAGATTGAGGAACTTAACAGACAACTTACCGAGCGTACCGACTACGATAGTGACGAATATATGGCTCTGATTGAAGAGGTTGCCACAAAGAGCGAGAAGTTCTACGCAATAGATATGACTCACTTTGAGGAGGATGTTGAAAAAACACTTCTTGGTTTGGGTTTTGAACGTAAAGATTTTTCTCGACAAACTTCGGAGTTTTCGGGAGGTTGGCGAATGAGAATTGAACTTGCAAAGATGCTGTTGCGTAACCCCGACATTCTATTGCTTGACGAGCCTACCAACCACTTGGATATTGAGTCGATTGGCTGGTTAGAGGAGTTTATTATAAATAATGGAAAGACAGTTGTTGTAATAAGCCACGACCGCAAGTTTGTTGATAATATTACCACAAGAACTATTGAGGTTACAATGGGTAGAATTTATGACTACAAAGTTAACTACTCACAATATCTTCAACTTAGAGCAGAACGCCGAGAACAGCAGATGAAGCAGTTTGAGGAGCAACAAAAGATGATTCAAGAGACTAAAGATTTTATTGAACGTTTTAAAGGCACATACTCAAAAACACTGCAAGTGCAGAGCCGTGTGAAGATGCTTGAGAAACTTGAGATAATTGAGGTTGATGAAGAGGATACTTCGGCTTTACGACTTAAATTCCCTCCTTCTCCTCGTTCAGGGCAATACCCCGTAATTACCGATGGTGTTGGTAAAGCATTTGGAGATAAACGCATATTCTCAAACGTAACACTTACTGTTGAACGTGGCGACAAGATTGCTTTTGTGGAACGTAACGGAGAGGGTAAATCTACGTTGGTAAAGTGTATTATGAACGAACTTGAGCATGAGGGTGAACTTAAATTAGGTCATAATGTTCAGATTGGATATTTTGCACAAAATCAGGCATCTATGTTAGATGAAGAACTGACCGTTTTTCAGACAATAGATGATGTTGCAAAGGGTGATATTCGCAATAAAATACGCGATCTTTTGGGTGCATTTATGTTTGGTGGCGAAGCAAGTAGCAAAAAGGTTAAAGTTCTTTCGGGTGGTGAGCGTACTCGTTTGGCTATTATGAAACTGCTACTTGAGCCTGTTAATTTGCTTATACTTGATGAACCTACCAACCATCTGGATTTAAAAACCAAAGATATTCTTAAACAGGCTCTTCGTGATTTTGATGGAACTCTGATTTGTGTTAGCCACGACAGAGATTTTCTTGATGGTCTTGTTTCAAAGGTTTATGAGTTTGGTCATGGCAGAGTTCGTGAACATCTTTGTGGTATTTACGAATTCCTTGAAACAAAGAAATTAGAGGGACTGCAAGAACTTGAAAGGAAGAGTAATTAAACATCTGTATCATAATATTCAATATATAAATTTATTGTATTTTCGCACTCTATCATAAAAAAGGATGCAAGAGATAGATATTGTTAAAATTGGAGATATTTTCAACTTCTCTTTAAGAAAGAGAGCGTTGCAAAAGGCTATTGCGGATGAGAAGTGTAAAGCAATTCATCTGCAAGGACTTATTGCATCTGCTTCGGCAATTGCACTCTCGGCTTTAAAGGATATGGGCAAGAATGTTATTATTGTTGCCAACGATGCAGAAGAGGCAGGGTATCTCTATAATGATATTTGCCAAGTTTGTGGCGATAATAAAAATGTTCTCTTCTTCCCTTCGGGTTATAAACGCTCAATTAAATACGGACAAACTGACTCGGCTAATGCAATTCTGCGTACCGAAGTGTTGGGCAGATTGAGCAACCAAAGCGCTGGTGCGTTAGTTGTTACTTCGCCTGAGGCTTTGGCTGAGAAGGTTATCTCGGATAAGGATCTCAAAAAGGATACTCTTCATTGCAAAGTGGGAGATATGCTTGATATGACAGAGTTTGCCGACTCTCTTTTTAATCTTGGTTTTGAACGTTGCGACTATGTTTATGAGCCGGGGCAATACTCGGTAAGAGGTAGTATTATTGATGTCTTCTCATACGCAGGAACTTACCCTTATCGTATTGACTTTTTTGATGATGAGATAGATTCAATAAGGAGTTTTGATATTGAAACTCAACTCTCAAAAGAGAAGGTTGAGGAGATTGATATTATTCCTAATATTACAATGAGCGAAAAGTTTGGTATCTCTATTTTAGAGTTTATAGATAAAGATACCATATTTGCTTTTGCTAACCTTGCTTGGGCTTGTGATAGAATAAAGAGTATATCTTCGGAGAGCATTGCCACTCAACTTGTTTTAAGTCAGGAGGGCGATATTGATGCTATGCAAAAGGTTATTGATAGCGATGAGTTTGCTTCAGACATCCTTAACTTTAAACGTATTGATTATGGTGTTAGATGTTTTTCAAAGAACTATTTATCAATCAAATACGATATTTCACCTCAACCTATTTATCATAAAGATTTTGATAGAACGGCAGAATCTTTTACCGAATTTATTAAAGAGGGATACCGTATTTATATATTAAGCGATAGTCGCAAACAGATTGACCGCTTAACAGAGATTTTTGCCGAACGCAACAACTATATAACATTTACTGCTGTTAACAAAACTATTCACGAAGGGTTTATTGACAGAGAGAACAAAATCTGTTTATTTACCGACCACCAAATTTTTGACAGATTCCATAAGTTCAGTTTAAAGAGCGACCACGTCAGAAGTGGCAAACTCGCTCTCTCGCTTAAAGAACTTAAACAGATTGAATTGGGCGACTATATTGTTCATATTGATTATGGTATTGGCCGTTTTGGCGGTTTGGTCAGAGGTAATATCAATGGCTATATGCAGGAGATGGTTAAACTTGTTTACCAAAACAACGATATGATTTTTGTGAGTATTCACGCTCTGCATAAATTATCGAAGTATAAGGGTAAAGAGGGTGTTGCTCCGCGTATTTACAGACTTAATGGTAATGCATGGAACAAACTAAAAGAGAAGACAAAGAGCAAGATGAAAGAGATTGCTCGGGATCTTATTCTCTTATATGCCAAACGAGCCACACAAGAGGGCTTTGCTTTCTCAGCAGACAGTTTTATGCAACATGAATTGGAGGCGAGTTTTATGTACGAGGATACTCCCGACCAACTTAAAACTACCAATGAGGTTAAGGCTGATATGGAGAGGGCAAGACCTATGGATAGGCTTATTTGTGGGGATGTTGGTTTTGGCAAAACCGAGATTGCTGTTCGTGCCGCTTTTAAAGCAGCATGTGATAATATGCAAACCGCAGTTCTTGTTCCTACCACAGTTCTTGCTTATCAGCACTACAATACGTTCAAAAACAGACTAAAAGATTTTCCTGTTAAGGTTGAGTATTTGAGCCGCGCAAGAAGTGCAAAGGATACTAAACGTATTTTAAAAGAGTTGGCAGAGGGTGA
This sequence comes from Bacteroidales bacterium, assembly GCA_017521245.1. Lineage (NCBI taxonomy): Bacteria > Pseudomonadati > Bacteroidota > Bacteroidia > Bacteroidales > Bacteroidales bacterium. Next base: position 10,225 of record JAFXDI010000027.1, on the reverse strand, counting down.
GATTAACATTCTTATTGGTACTCATAAGATTATTGGTAAGGATGTTAAGTTTAAATCGTTGGGGCTATTGGTTATTGATGAAGAGCAAAAGTTTGGTGTTGCTGTTAAGGATAAACTTAAACAGATTAAGAGCAACGTTGATACTTTGACAATGTCTGCTACACCTATTCCAAGAACTTTGCAATTTTCGCTTATGGGTGCAAGAGACCTCTCTGCCATAACTACACCTCCGCCAAACAGGCATCCTATCCAGACAGAGGTTCACCCCTTTAACGAGGAGATTATCAAAGAGGCTATTGAGTTTGAATTGAGCAGAAATGGTCAGGTATTCTTTGTAAATAATAGGATTTCCGTTTTATCAGAACTTGAGGCTCTTATTCATAAACTAGTGCCTGATGCAAGAGTTATTATTGGCCATGGGCAGATGGAGCCAGAAAAGTTGGAGCGTATTATTTTGGATTATGCCAACCATGAGTATGATGTTTTGCTATCGACAACTATTATTGAAGCGGGAGTTGATATGCCAAACACAAATACTATTATTATAAACGAGGCTCAGAATTTTGGTTTGAGCGATTTGCACCAACTTCGTGGCAGGGTTGGCAGAAGCAATAAAAAGGCTTTCTGTTATCTGCTTACTCCCCCCTACTCTGTTCTTAAAACTGATGCAAGGAGAAGGCTGCAGGCAATAGAGAACTTCTCGGAACTTGGTAGTGGTATTCATATTGCAATGCAAGATTTAGATATTAGAGGTGCAGGTAATCTTTTAGGCTCGGAGCAGAGTGGCTTTATTACCGATTTGGGATACGAAACTTATCAGAAGATACTAAAAGAGGCTGTTACAGAATTAAAAACAGAGGAGTTCTCTGATTTATATGAAGAAGAGAACAAGAGCAATGACAACTTTGTAAGCGAATGTGTTATTGAAACAGATATGGAGTTACTCTTCCCTGCTTCATATATTGAGAACGAGAGTGAGAGGATTTTACTATATCAAGAGTTGGACAATATGGAACGCGAAGAGGATATTGCTAAATTCAAATTGAAATTAGAAGATCGCTTTGGACGTATTCCCAAACAGGGTATTGAACTTATAAGAGTGGTTACTCTACGCAGATTGGCTAAACTTTTGGGTATGGAGAAGGTTACTCTTAAACAGGGCAAAATGAATCTCTACTTTATATCTGATGAGAATAGCAACTATTTTGAGTCTGATACATTCGGCAAGATTATTGAGTATGTTCAACGCGAACCTAAACGTGCCGCATTGCGAGAGAACAGAGGCAAACGTATCCTGACCATTGGATATATTGACAGTGTTGCTATGGGTATTGAAATTTTGGAAAGGATTATTTGAGTTGTTAGTTGTCGGCTAAAGCCACTCCTTTTGGTGTAGTTGATAGTTTTTAGTTAATCAAAAAGACAAGCCTTTGTATGTGATTTTTACAGAGTTAAGTTTTTCCAATTTACCTATTACTTCATCGGCAAATTCGAGGGATACGTGAAAAGATATTGAGCATCGGTTATCAAATATTCTCTCTCCAACTCTTATGCAATCTTCTTTATCTTTGAGCAGTCGCATTACGCCCTCCATATCAATATAATCGAACTCTACAAGCAGTTCTCTCTCTATGGTACGTTCAACTATTGTATTGTTTCGGATTGCATCGAGTGCCGCCTCTTTGTATGCTACTATCAATCCTCCTGTTCCGAGTTTTATTCCTCCGAAATAGCGAATAACTACTATCAGCACATTTGTTATTTCGTTTGATAGCATCTGTCCCACTATGGGTTTTCCTGCCGTTCCTGATGGCTCTCCATTGTCACTACTGCGAGTAAACTCTCCATTTGCACCCACTCTATACCCCCAACATACGTGTCGAGCATCGTGGTATTTGTTACGATACTCCTCTACTAAAGCCATTGCCTCATCTACTGTAAATACAGGTATAGCAAAGGAGATGAATTTACTCATCTTCTCCTTGTATAATCCTTCGGAGATGGTGGCAACGGTTTTGTATGAGGTTATTTGACTCATATCTGGGTAAAGTCAATATCTTTTCGGATTGGGTATTTTACATATTTGAATTGGGGCATTCCGAGTGCCATTCCTGCACAGATTGTTCCTTTTATCCCCAACTCTTTTTCAAGTGCCCCTTTATTAAGGCGGGTTGCTGTCAATACAAATCCTGTATAGAATTGTGCGACACCTAAACTCTCTGCCATTAGTGAAGCATTTTGATATGAGAGATTGGCATTCTCTGCTCCAAATCTGTCTCCTTTTGGTGCTGATATTATAAGCATAGCGGTTGCATTTCGCATTACCTTATCGTTTCCTTTTTCAAACTCTGCTTTTAGACGGTCAAGCATAGGCACCATTGCAAAGGCTTTTGGCATTAACAGTTTTGTTATTGGGGCAACAACCTTGTTTGCCAACATTTTGCGTATTTTGTAAAATGTTGATATGGTAAACGATGTTACTTTGCGAATTTTATCAATATCTGTTATTAGAGTGAACTCTAAATTTTGAGAATTGGTGGCTGTTGGTGCAAGATATGCTGCCTCAACAATCATTTTTAGCACCTCTTGGGGTATTGGTTTCTTTGTTATTGCCCTATTTGAACGACGTGCTTTTATAAGTGTCATCAATGATTCTGGCGTTGGGTAATCATTGTAACTGAATGATTGTTGCTTATCTGCCGGGAAGAGCGAATGTGTTATAGCTCCATGAGGACACACCGATACACAATGCCCGCAACCGATACAAGCCTCTTCTTTTTGAAGGAGAATATCTCCTTTCTCTCCTTTATAGAATATGTCAGCAGGGCAAATGCCTACACATTTGCCACATGCCACACATTTATCTTTGTTAATTGCTATTTGCACCATAGTAAGGTTATTCACACGCTTTAAAACTTAAATCCAAACCTTTTACTGAGTGAGTTAATGCTCCCACTGAGATATAATCTACTCCACACTCAGCATAGCTACGAAGGGTGTCGAATGTTATTCCTCCTGATGATTCGGTTTCAAAACGTCCGTCTATTATCTCAACTGCTTTGCGTGTTAACTCGGGAGTGAAGTTATCGAGCATGATGCGGTCTATCCCTCCGCAATCTATTGCCTCTTGCAACTCATCAAGATTACGCACCTCTATTTCAATCTTTAAATCTTTTCCTTTTTCTTTTAAGTATGATTGAGCACGTTTTATTGCGTTTGTAATACCTCCAGCAAAATCAACGTGATTATCTTTTAAAAGTATCATATCGAATAGGCCTATACGGTGATTTACGCCACCTCCTATTTTTACTGCCTCTTTCTCAATCATTCGTAATCCTGGAGTTGTTTTGCGAGTATCCAACACTCTTGTTTTTAACCCCTCTAATTGACGAGCATAGCGACGTGTTACTGTTGCTATACCGCTCATTCGTTGCATTACATTAAGCATTAAGCGTTCAGTTTGTAACAACGAGCGTACTTTACCTCGAACTATAAAGGCTATATCTCCAACTTTTACTTCATCACCATCATTTAAAAATTGCTCCATTTTTAATGTTGGGTCAAAGGCGGCGAATATACGTTTTGCCATCTCTACTCCTGCCAAAACTCCATCCTCTTTTACTATTAGTTTTTGAGCACCTTCTGCATCTTCGGGTATGCAACATAGTGTTGTGTGGTCGCCATCGCCTATATCCTCAGCGAATGCCAATTTTATTAAATCGTCAATTAAATTTTCCATTGTTTCAGGTTTTATAATGTTTCTATTCTTATTTGCGTTATTCTTTCGTTGTCTCCTATAACATCAATTAATATATGTACTCTAAAACCGCTTTTTGCTGTTTCGTATTTACATATCATATATATCACGTTATCTTGACTATTATCGTGTAAGACTGAGAATGATTTTGGTTTGTTTTGCAAAAAGAAGTTTGTTAACTCCTTTGTTGCTTCTTCTTTAGACAATGGTTTGCGAAGTGGGTATGCTACCATAAAAACTTTATCAGACATTGCTTGAGATACAATCTCTGCACTGCCTTTGGCAAATCCATCTTCAACCGCCTTTCGCGAATCATTTGCCACAGTTGGCAATATAAAAAGAAGTGTAAGTGCTAATATTGTTACAATCTTTTTCATTATATATTGTTTTACTTATACTTTCGTATATACACTTTTTTATATATTTTTGTATCTGTCATGAGATAAAATATTTCATCACACAATACGCAGTTTACAAAAGTACATAAAAAGTTAATAATATAGAACTTTATCCGATATGAAATTAGTTTTTTTAATGGTTGGCAAAACCAACGAGAAGTATTTTATTGATGCAATATCGGAATACGAAAAGCGTATTAAACGTTTTATCCCATTTGAAATAATCACAATCCCCGACTCTAAAGGTATTAAAACAGCAGAACTTCAAAAGAGTACTGAAGGAGAACTTATTCTAAAACAGATAAAGAACGAGGATTTTGTTATTCTCATGGATGAGAAGGGCAAAAGATTTACTTCGGTAAAATTTGCCGAATATATTGAGAAACTTTTATGCCGCAGCGATAAACGTATTGTTTTTGTTATTGGCGGTGCATACGGTTTTTCGCAAGAGGTTTACAATAGAGCCGATGATAAAATATCTTTGTCGGATATGACTTTCTCTCATCAGTTGGTCAGAGTTGTTTTCACTGAACAACTTTACAGAGCCTTTACCATTATTAATAATCAACCTTATCACCATGAATAGATTAAAAAAATTTTGCATCATCATACTCTTAGTTTTTACAGGACATATAGTTAAAGCAGCAGACGCTGAATCTGGTGGTATGTTCCACTTAATTTTAAACAAACAATTTAACGACTATTTTAATATTAATGTTCAAAATCATCTATGGTTAGAGCAGAACTTCACAAGAATGGAGCGTTATATGATTGGTGCAAATTTTAAAACATCAATCATAAAGAAGCATCTGTTTTTTGACGCATACTACTATTACAGATACAGAAACATTAATGGGCATAGCGAAAATACTCAACGCATTCAGTTTGGATTTAGTGGTGGATACTCTCTTCCACGTGTTAAATTCAGCGGAGTTTCAAAAATGGAATCGAACTTTGTTGTGATTAGTGCTAACGATCCATTTAATATCTATTTTTGGAGAAACAGATTGGTCATTAATGGTATTTTAAAGAATAACGATAAGGTATCTCCTTTTTGTGCTGTTGAAGTTTTCAATCAATTGAATTGGAGAGAGGAGTTTAACAGAGAGAGAGGATACGAAAATAAAAAGGGAGTTGAGAGGTTGTGGATTGATTTTGGTGTCGACTACAAGATTAACAAAACTTTTTTGATGACATTTACCATAAGAGAACAGATAGCCCTATTTTCTCAGAGATATTCAACAATGTTTGGAGTGGGTTGCGTTATAAATCTATAAGAAAAGATCGCAACAGATAGAATCGGATACGACTATTCCTTTTCGGGTAAGAGTAATCCTCCCCGCCTCTTCTTTTAAATATCCGTCTTTGATATAACTTGCTGCCTCTCGCAAGAGATGTTGCAAGTTTTCTTTTCCGAAATGCTCTTCTATTAAAGATAAATCTACACCGTTAGATGTACGCAAGTGGGTAAATATAGTTTCATTATATCTATCTTGCGCGGTTAAGTTCTCAACCTCAAAAGCCACTTCTCCTGATAATACCTTATTTATATATAGAGATGTATTTGATACATTTGCTCGGCGAACTACTCCATCAAAACTATGTGCCGATGCTCCTAATCCCAAATATGGTGTTCCACTCCAATATCCAGAATTGTGCTGAGAGCAATATCCTTGCAAAGCAAAATTTGATATTTCGTAATGTTCGTATCCCACCTCAGAAAGCTTATCAATTAACATATTATACATTGCAATAGAAGTTTCATCGCTACATACCTCAATCTCTCCTCGTTTTAATTTCTGTGTTAATACAGAGTTAGGCTCATAACTCAAATCGTATGCCGAAATATGTTGCGGTTGTAAACCTATGGCTTGATTAATACTCTCTTCCCACTCCTCAATGGTTTGAGTAGGCAGAGAAAACATTAAATCGATACTTATATTTCTGAGTCCTGACTCTCGCAAGAGAGTGTATGCCTCGATGGCTTTTTGTGAGTTATGACGGCGACCTATTGTGTTTAATAATCTGTCATTAAAACTTTGCACTCCCATACTCACTCTATTTATGGGTAGTTCTCTGAGATGAGAGAGATAATCTTTTGTTATATCATCGGGGTTTACCTCAATTGTTATCTCTTTTACTTGCGATAAATTAAAGTATTGCTCGAGTGCTGAAAACACTCTCTTTAATTGTAATGGTGTTAACTGTGATGGTGTACCTCCTCCTATATATATAGTATCAAGTGATGTTGCAGACAACTCTCCTATACGCATTTTCAACTCCGCAGTTAGCGCCTCAACATATTTATCCCTAAGTGTATTATCAGTTCCCGAATGGAAATCGCAATAAAAACACCTCTTTGCACAAAATGGTATATGTATATATAGGGAGGACATATTCAGTTGTTAGTTGTCGGCTAAAGCCGCCCCTTCGGGGTAGTTGTCAGTTTTTAAATTAATATTAATTTGAGATTAAAGGTAAAACAAATTATTTTAATTGCGAAAGATAGGTTCAAATATTTGTAACAAAAGCGATAAAAATCATTAAAGAAGGGTTATATTTGTTATAATATGTTTTAAAACATATATATTGATTAGTTTTTTTATTATTTATTTTTTAATTTTCGGACGGTTTGTTAAAGAGAAACAAACCACAAAAAAATTGTCTTACAATAAATTTTTAAAAAGATGAAAGTATATCAGTCCAACGAAATCAAAAATGTAGCTTTGATTGGTAGTAAAGGCTCGGGTAAAACTACACTTGCAGAGAGTATGCTCTTTGAGTGTGGTGTAATTAAACGTAGAGGCTCAATTGATAGCCAAAACACAGTTTCTGACTATTTCCCCGTAGAGCATGAGTATGGGTACTCTGTATTCCCTACCGTATTTTACGCTGAATTTAACGGCAAAAAATTAAATGTAATTGACTGCCCGGGTTCAGATGACTTCGTTGGTGGAGCAATTAATGCACTTACTGTTACTGACACTGGTGTTATTGTTCTTGACTCACAATATGGAGTTGAGGTTGGTACTCAAAATATTTTCAGATATGCTGAAAAATTGAAAAAACCAATCATCTTTGCTATGAACCAATTAGATGGCGAGAAAGCAGATTTTGATAATAGCATTGAGCAACTTAAAGAGACTTTTGGTAACAAAGTTACTATTATTCAATATCCTATAAATGCAGGTCCTTCGTTTAACGCAATGATTGACGTGCTTTTAATGAAGATGTACACATGGAAACCTGAGGGTGGTGTTCCTGAAATTTCTGATATTCCTGCTGAAGAGATGGAGCGCGCAAGCGAACTTCATCAACAATTGGTTGAGGCTGCTGCCGAGAACGATGAATCTCTAATGGATAAATTCTTTGAGCAAGGTAGTTTGACAGAGGATGAGATGAGAGAGGGTATCAGAAAAGGTTTGGTTACTCGCGACATTTTCCCAGTATTCTGCGTAAGTGCTCTTAAAGATATGGGAGTAAGACGTATGATGGAGTTCTTGGGCAACGTTGTTCCTTTTGTTACTGATATGCCTGCTCCTACAAACGATGAAGGAGAAGAGGTTAAAGTTGATGCCAATGCTCCTGCAAGTGTATATTGCTTTAAGACTACTGTTGAGCCACACATTGGTGAGGTTACCTACTTTAAAGTTATGCAAGGTACTTTGTCAGAGGGCGATGACTTAACTAATACAAACAGAGGTTCAAAAGAGCGTTTGGCTCAAATATTCTGTGCTTGCGGTCAAATTAGAACTAAAGTTGACAAACTTGTTGCTGGTGACATTGGTGCAACTGTTAAACTAAAAGATGTTAGAACCGGCAACACACTTAACGCAAAAGGCGTAGAAAACACATTTACTAAATTGGTTAAATATCCCGATCCTAAATTCCAACGTGCCATTAAACCAGCAGTTGAGGCTGACGCTGAGAAATTGAGTGAGATTTTAACTCGTATGCACGAAGAGGATCCTACTTGGTTGGTTGAACAATCAAAAGAGTTAAAACAAACTATTGTGTCGGGACAAGGTGAGTTCCACTTGAGAACTTTAAAATGGAGAATTGAGAACAACGATAAAGTCAATGTTGAATTCTCTGAGCCTAAAATTCCATACAGAGAAACTATTACAAAGGCTGCTCGTGCCGACTATCGCCACAAAAAACAATCAGGAGGTGCCGGTCAATTTGGAGAGGTTCACTTAATTATTGAGCCTTACTATGATGGTATGCCTGCTCCTGAGACATATAAATTCAATGGTCAAGAGTATAAGATGAATATCAGAGATACTCAAACCGTAGAACTTGAGTGGGGCGGTAAACTTGTTGTTAACAACTGTATTGTTGGTGGTGCTATTGATGCTCGTTTCATTCCTGCTATTGTAAAAGGTTTGATGGACAGAATGGAGCAAGGTCCATTGACTGGTTCATACGCTCGCGATGTTAGAGTATGTATCTATGATGGTAAGATGCACCCGGTTGATTCAAACGAAATCTCATTCCGCCTTGCAGGACGTAACGCATTTAGCGAAGCATTTAAAAATGCAGGTCCTAAGATTCTTGAACCTGTTTATGATGTTGAGGTTCTTGTTCCCTCAGATAAGATGGGTGATGTTATGAGTGACCTTCAAGGACGTAGAGCAATAATCATGGGAATGAATAGCGAGAATGGATTTGAGAAGATTACCGCTAAAGTTCCTTTGAAAGAGATGTCAACTTATTCTACTTCTTTGAGTTCTATTACAGGTGGACGCTCTTCATTCTCTATGAAGTTTGCTTCTTACGAACTTGTTCCTGGTGACGTTCAAGAGAAACTTCTTAAAGCATACGAAGAGAGTCAAACTGAGGAGTAGTTTTCAGTTGTTAGTTGTTAGCTATCAGCTGTTTAGACAACTAAAAACTTTATTTACAAATAGCCACATATTTTACGTATGTGGCTATTACTATTTATAATATTTTTATTTAATTAAATTAACAATGATTTTGAATATCCAAAATATATTAATAATTTTGCATTGATGAAATAAAACATCAAGACATTGATATATTTATAGCGTTTTTGCTATTGTACTTGACTTTAGAAACTGCCAATTTCAAACACAACAAGGACAATAAGCACAAGAACGCCTATGCGTATGCGTGGGTTGTGTTTATATGTTGTGTGGGTATGGCAGTACCTTAAAGTTGTATAACATACCCACGCTTTCTTTATTTAGTTATGCGTGAGGTTAAAAACGGGTTTAAATTAACTTTTTGTATAACTAAATTTTTATTTTTATGAAACTAAATTACTTTAAAACTCTATTTGTAGCAATACTGGTAATATTTACCATAACAACGAATGCCGAAACTTACAGTGGCACATGCGGAACAAACGTTAATTGGAGCCTTGATACAGAAACAGGGCTTTTGAAAATTACAGGTACGGGAGAGATGACCAGTAGTCCTTGGGAAAGTTACAATAGTTCAATTAAATCAGTTGAAATTGCAGAAGGTGTTACCTCTATTGAAAGTTCGGCTTTCTATGGTTGTTCAGGGTTAACTTCGGTTACTATTCCTAATAGCGTTACCTCTATTGGAGGATTTGCTTTCGATGGTTGTTCAGGGTTAACAGGAGTATATATAACCGACCTTGCTGCGTGGTGTAATATTGATTTCTACGATTACGATTCTAATCCTTTATATTATGTCAATAAACTATACTTAAATGGAACTCTTGTTAGAAAACTTGAAATACCGGAGGGCGTAACAGCTATAAAAAAATATGTTTTTTATAAATTGAATACTATACGTTCTGTAACTATACCTAATAGTGTAACCTCTATTGGAGATTATGCGTTCTATGGTTGTTCAGGGTTAACTTCAGTTACTATCCCTAATAGCGTTACCTCTATTGGAAGATCGGCTTTCGAGGATTGTTCAGGGTTAACTTCGGTTACTATTGGTAGCGGAGTTAGTGAAATTGGAGATTATGCTTTCTATGGTTGTTCAGGGTTAACTTCGGTTACTATACCTAATAGTGTTACCTCTATTGGAAATTCGGCTTTCGATGGTTGTTCAGGGTTAACTTCGGTTA
>JAFXDI010000026.1 GCA_017521245.1 Bacteroidales bacterium | reverse complement strand
GGAGAACAATTTAAAAAATGTGTAAAAGAGATATAGTTATGGAAAACAAAAAATTCTTTTTAAGAGGAGACAATTATATATGGGGAGCATTCTTTGGTCTCTGCATAGCATCAATCATAATAATGTTTAGTGCAATAGAGACCGAAACATACTCATCAGATAATCTATATGACCCCATATTATCACATTGCTCCCATTTAGTAATAAGTTTAGTTGTTGCTATTACACTCTCGTATGTACCTTACAAGGTGTATAGAGTATTGGCAATACCAATATTTATAACCGCTTGTGGTCTGCTAATATACACACTTCTATTTGCAGGAAAAGTAAATGATGCCGCACGATGGATTAATGTTGGAATCAGCATACAACCTTCCGAGATTGCTAAATTAGGAGTTATAATAACTACCGCATATTACTTAGCAAAAGGGCAAACCGAAAAAGGAGTATCAAACAATGCTTTAAAGAAGGTTATTTTAGTTATAGTAATACCATGCCTATTAATATTCACTGAGAACCTATCAACCGCAGGATTGATAGTTTTAATAGCATACTGTATGATGGTTATAGCAGGAGTAAGTATAAAAAAGCTTGGTGTCATGATATTGTTTGCAGGACTATTTATAGGTTCAATACTTTTCACTGCTCATATACTTGATACCAAATATCCTGATAAAGAGAATGTATTTATGAAGGTTGTTCATAGGGCAAACCTATGGAACTCAAGAATAGCAGGATTCTTCTCAGAAAATGATATTCCAGAATATGAAAAGGATACCGAAGATAAAAAATACTATCAATCGCATCACTCATATATGGCAATTGCTAATGGAAAAGGAATAGGGTTAGGCCCTGGTAATAGTATTGAACGAAATACCCTTCCTCACGCAGATTCTGATTTCATCTTTGCCATAGTATTAGAAGAGTATGGTATATTAGGAGGATTAGTTGTTATGGGACTGTACCTGTCACTACTATTTAGGACATACTATATAACGCGGAAATGTACTCACGCATTCCCTGCATTCTTAATGATGGGACTTGCATTAGGACTTGTATTCCAAGCATTACTAAATATGATGGTAGCAACAGGCGTAGGGCCAGTAACAGGACAACCATTACCGCTAATCAGTAATGGAGGATCATCGGCAGTATTCACAGGAGTATATTTTGGAATAATGCTAAACATTAGTCACACAGCATTAGGACTAAATAATACCAATGATAAAAAAACAGAAAATAATATAGAGGAGACAAACCCAAATCTTGAAGAAAACTATGAAAGAGAATCTTAAAATAATAGTTAGCGGAGGAGGAACAGGAGGACACATTTTCCCTGCAATATCAATAGCCGACGCAATAAAAAACAAACTTCCAGATGCAGAAATACTTTTCGTAGGAGCAGAAGGAAGAATGGAGATGGAGAAAGTACCCTCAGCAGGATATAAAATTATAGGAATACCTATCAGCGGATTGAGCAGAACAAATCTTTTTAAGAACTTCAAAGTAATAGCACAACTATTTAAAAGTTTGAAACTCGCAAAAAAGATAATAAAAGAGTTCTCTCCCGATGTAGCAGTAGGAGTAGGAGGTTACGCAAGTGGACCAACACTATGGAGTGCAGCAAGTATGGGAATACCAACAGTAATACAAGAACAAAACTCTTATGCAGGAGTTACAAATAAATTGTTGGCAAAAAAGGCTAAGGCAATATGCGTAGCATACGAAGGAATGGAGAGATTCTTTCCAGAAGAGAATATTATAATAACCGGAAATCCCGTTCGTAAAAATCTAACACAAAACGTATCGCGTGACGAGGCAATAGAATATTTCGGCCTCGACAAAAATAAAAAAACAATACTTGCGATAGGAGGAAGTTTAGGCGCAAGAACTATTAACCAAAGTATTGCAGATTCACTTAAGGATATACCTGAAGGGATACAAATAATATGGCAATCGGGTAAATTCTACGACAAAGAGGCAAGCGAAGCCATAAAAAGAGTTGGAGAAGTAGCCGTAAAACAGAGTGCCTTCATAACACGTATGGATTTAGCATACGCCGTTGCAGACTTAGTAATATCAAGAGCAGGAGCATCATCAATATCGGAACTATGTCTTTTAGGAAAACCTGCAATATTGGTGCCATCACCAAACGTAGCAGAAGACCATCAAACAAAAAATGCAATGGCCCTTGCAGAGAAAGATGCAGCAATATTGATACCCGATTCAGAAGCCATAAACTCACTAATGAATCAAGCATTCAAGTTAGTAGAAGATGACATACGACTAAAAAATATGTCAACCAATATAAAAACACTCGCAGAAGAAGACTCTGCAAACAGAATAGCAGAAATAGTAATAAACATTGCAAATAATAAAAAATAATGGAGGAGAAAAAATCTATATACTTTTTAGGAATAGGCGGAATAGGAATGAGTGCCTTAGCAAGATACTTTATATCAAAAGGGTATAGAGTAGCAGGCTACGACCGCACACAAACACACATAACCAATTCACTATCCAAAGAAGGAGCCGAAATTGAGTACAACGAAGATATAGAACTAATACCTTCATATTGCAGAGATCCCAAAGATACACTTGTAGTATATACCCCGGCAATACCTGCAAACCACAAAGGATTTGAATATTTCAAAGCAAACAACTTTGAAATTGCCAAAAGAGCAAAGATATTAGGAATGATAACCCGTAATAGCAAAGGACTATGCATTGCAGGAACACACGGGAAGACCACCACAAGCTCAATGCTGGCACACATATTGGCAACATCAAAAATAGGATGTAACGCATTCTTGGGAGGAATACTAAAAAACTACAACAGCAATCTTATCCTCTCAGACAAAAGTGATTTAACAGTAATAGAGGCAGATGAATATGACCGTTCGTTTCATCAACTATCACCCTATATGGCAGTAGTAACAGCCTCAGACCCCGACCACCTTGATATATACGGAACAGAAGAAGCATACCTTGAAAGTTTTGCAACATTTACCGAGTTAATCAATCCCAAAGGAGTGCTCCTAATAAAAAAAGGAATAACCCTCAAACCACGAATTAAGGAGGGAGTAAAACTATATACTTTTGGGCGTGAAGAGGGCGACTACCACGCCCAAAACATACGCATAGGCGGAGGAGAGATAATATTTGATTTTGCAACCCCCGAGAAGATAATAAAAGATATAAAATTGGGAGTACCCGTAAAAATAAACATCGATAATGCAATTGCCGCAATGGCAATAGCTATGATGAACGGAGCAACAGAGGAGGAAATAAAAGAGGCAATAGCAACATACAAAGGTCCCGAACGCCGTTTCGATTTTTGGTTAAAAACACCCGATAAAGTTCTACTTGATGATTATGCACACCATCCCGATGAGGTTGCAGCATCAATATCATCGGTAAAAGAGTTATACCCCGATAAACACCTAACAGTTATCTTTTACCCGCACCTATACAGTAGGACACGCGATTTTGCGCCACAATTTGCAAAAGCACTATCTCTTGCCGACCGAGTAATACTATTACCCATATATCCGGCAAGAGAAGAGCCGATAGAGGGCGTAAGTTCTGAGATAATACTCAAGCAATTAACATGCAAAGAAAAAGAGATAACTTTAAAAGAAAATTTGATAGAGAAAATAAAAGTAGGTAAATTTGAAGTTCTCATGACAATGGGAGCAGGCAACATTGACATCTATCTACCTGAAATAAAAGAGATAATAGAAAAACTATGATTTGGAGAGTTATAAAATTTATATTACTTTTGCTTATCCCAACATATTTTATTGTCACAAGTATATATGCACAATATAAATATGCCGAAGAGGTATGCAAAAACATCAAAGTAGTATTACTTAATCCAAAAGAAGAGCAGTACCTTTCCGAAGATGACATTCTCAAAATAGTCTCAGACAATAAATTAGCATATATAGGAGAAAATTTAAATGAAATAAACTTAGCAAGTTTAGAAAATACCATTCAAGAAAATCCTATAATAAAAAACAACGAATGTTATAAAACATCACAAGGAGAGATAATAATAGAGGTAAAACAACGCATACCAAAATTTAGAGTAATAACACCCACAACATCATACTATATTGATAGAGACGGCAAAAAACTTCCTCTATCAGATAAAATTATAGTACACGTACCCATAGCAACTGGTGATATAAAAGAAGAAATTGCACAAAACGAATTATTTAACTTTGTTGAATACATTGAGGGTACAAAATGGTATAACCAGATAGAACAAATTATAGTAAACGAAAAAGATGAAATTGAATTAATACCAAGAGTTGGAAATCAATTGATTCTTTACGGGAAAATAAGTAACTTTGAAGAAAAATTTAAATCATTAGACTTGCTCTACACTAAAGTGTTTAACACAGTAGGGTGGAACTATTACAATAAAATAAACTTACGCTATAACGGAAAAATAATCTGCACAAAAAATAAATAATATGGATATCTCAAATCTAATTGTAACAATTGATTTAGGCTCATCAAACATAGTAGGATTAGCAGGAATCAAAGAGGGAAATAAAATAAAAGTTGTTGCAACCGAAAAGGTAACATCGGAGGGAGCCATACGCCGAGGATCAATAGTGAACATAGATGTATGTGCCTCTAAAGTACGCGATTTAATAACAAAATTAGAAGAAAAACTATCAACTAAAATTCAAGGCGTATATGTAGGAATAGGAGGACAATCGCTACGCACAGTAAAAAATAATGTATCGCGTCACCTGCCTGATGGAACAAAAATAACCAGTTCACTACTTGAAGAACTCAATAAAGAGGGACGCAATATACCAATCTCGGCAAGTGAAATTGTAGATGTAATAGCAAACGAAACATACATCAACGATACAATGGTATCAAATCCGCTTGGGATGGAAGCAAAAAAGATACAGTTGGATATGCAACTTGTAGTAGCACGTCAAATAATTTCAAAAAACATATCAACCGTATTTGACAAAGTAGGCATACCTATTATTGATTTAATACTATCATCAAAAGCAGATGCTGAAGCAATACTAACAAAAGAAGATAAAATAAAAGGCTGTGCATTGGTAAACCTTGGAGGAGGAATTACTGAAGTTTCAATATACACAAACGGTTACTTACGACAAATATCAACAATACCATTGGGAGGAAAAAACATAACAATGGATATAATGTCATTAGGACTTGTAAGTGAAACAGCCGAACAATATAAAATATCTATAGGAGGAGCAATACTTAACAATAGCAACAACTATAGCAATATAACACTTGATGCTCAAAGCAATGGACCAATAAAACCCATTGACCTAATAAGAGTATCAGTTGCCCGAGTTGAGGAGATAGTATCAAATATAGTATATCAAATACAAGAATCGGGATACAAATCAGCAATAAAGGGAGGAATAATAATAACAGGAGGAGCATCTCAACTAAAAGATCTACCCGAACTACTTCGTAAAGAAACCGGATTAGATGTGCATTGCGGTTCAATATCCGGAAGAATAATATTAGAACAAAACGTAGATATTCAAATCCCCATGTTCTCACAAGCAATGGGAATGTTATTGATAGCAGGAGAATCAATAGATAAATCCTCAACAAAGAAAGAAAAAACCAGTTGGTGGAACAGATTAAAGATAGAGAAAACAGAGAAATCTCAAAAAGAGGAGACACCTAAAGTAAAAAAAGAGGTAGAAAAAGAGAAACCCTCAAAACCCCAAAAAGAAGAAAAACAGGCAAAAACAAGTCTGTTTGATAAAATAAGAAATACAGTTGAAAACATAATGGAGGAAGATAAAAACGAATCCATCAAATAATAAAAGAGAGAGATTATGGAAGAAAACAAAATATTCTCAGAAACAGAGATTGCAAATATAGATCCATTTTCAGAGCCATCAAATATCAATGCACCAATAATAAAAGTTATTGGAGTTGGAGGAGGTGGAGGAAATGCAGTAAAACACATGTACAAAACAGGAATTAAAAATGTAGATTTTGTACTATGTAACACCGACCGTCAAGCAATGGAAGACTCCGACATACCCACAAAAGTACAAATAGGAAAAGGGCTTGGAGCAGGAGGCGATCCTGAAGAGGGACGTCGCATAGCAGAAGAGAGCCTTGAGCAAATAGCCACAATATTTGACAGCAATACCGAAATGGTATTCATCACTGCAGGAATGGGAGGAGGAACAGGAACAGGAGCAGCACCTGTTGTAGCACGTGTAGCCCGAGAGAAGGGAATACTTACAATAGGAATCGTAACAATACCATTCCTATTTGAGCTACGCAAAAAAATTATTCAAGCGTGGGAGGGAGTAAAAGAGATGCGTAAAAATGTTGATGCACTACTAATCATCAACAATGAACGCCTGACAGAGATATACCCCGACCTAAACTTTATAAACGCATTTGAAAAGGCAGATGACACCCTAACAAATGCAGCAAAGAGTGTTGCTGAAATAATCACTATCACAGGAACCATAAATGTGGACTTTAAAGATGTTCGCAATACCCTTAAAGATGGAGGAGTAGCAATTATGAGTACAGGTATAGGAGAAGGAGAAAATCGTATAACAAACGCCTTTGAGGATGCTCTAAGATCACCATTGCTAAAAGAGGGCGATGTAAATAATGCCAAGAAAGTATTATTCAACCTATACCTCTCATCACAAGTATCAATGTCTGAAGCAACAGAGATAAAGACATTTATGGAACGTTTCAAAAGCGACGGCGTAGATGTGATATGGGGATTTACTGTTGATGAATCACTTGGAGATAAGGTTAAAGTAACCCTATTGGCAACAGGATTTAATATTGACACAACAGTACCCTCATTACCAGATGCCAAACAACCAACTACGCAGACAACCATAGCAACTAACGACGACATAATAATAGATGTCTATGGAACATCGGCAGAGGACAAAATATTCTGGGAAAACATAAGAAGCACATACGTACAATTCTCAATAGATGAAATGGACGATGATGCACTTATTGAAAAAGTAATGAACACACCGGCATACTCACGTCCAAAGAACTTCAAACAACAAGTAAGAGGAATAGAGCCTACAACTGAAACAAAACAACAAAAAAATAGTACTGAAAAACCTATAATCTTTTAGAAAGATGAATATGTTCGATAAAATAAGCGAAGGCATAAAAGAGGCAATGAAGGCAAAAGACCAAGTACGCCTCGACACTTTGCGAGCAATAAAAAAAGAGTTTATTGAAGCAAAAACAGCAAAAGGAGCAGATGGAGAGTTAAGTGACGACACTGCTATGAAAATTCTTGTAAAGTTAGTAAAACAACGCAAAGAGGTAGCTGAAATCTTTACATCCAACAACCGTCAGGATTTAGCAGATTTAAATCTTGCCGAAGCAAAAATCATAGAAGAGTATCTACCCAAACAGTTAACTCCCCAAGAACTTGAAGAGGCATTAAAAGCCATCATTGAACGAGTAGGAGCAACCTCACCACAACAAATGGGAATGGTAATGGGAGTAGCCACAAAAGAGTTGGCAGGAAAAGTTGAAGGAAAAGCAATATCAGCAAAAGTAAAAGAATTATTATCAAAATAAAAAAAGAATAAGATGTTAACACTTGCAGCAATAAAAGAGAATCCCGACGATATAATACGCCGATTGGCTCGCAAGCATTTTGATGCTAAAGAGTTAATAGAGAAAATCATAGAGACAGATAAAGTTCGCAGAACCACACAAGCCGAATTAGACTCTGCATTATCACAAATCAAAACCCTATCATCACAGATAGGAATGTTGATGAAGAACGGAGAAAAAGAGAAAGCAGAAGAGGTAAAACAAGAAGTAGCATCACTAAAAGAGAAGACCTCAAAATTAGATGAAGCAATGACAAATGCCGAAAAAGAGATTACCGAGATTCTTCTCACAATCCCTAACACCCCATGCGATCTAGTCCCCGATGGAAAAACAGCAGAGGACAACCTTGTAGTAAAAGAGGGAGGAGAGATGCCCAACCTATCAGAGGACGCACTACCACACTGGGAGTTAGCAAAAATATATGACCTGATAGACTTTGAGTTAGGAGTAAAAATCTCAGGAGCAGGTTTCCCCGTATATAAAGGCAATGGAGCAAGACTACAAAGAGCATTGATAAACTTCTTCCTTGACAACGCACGTGAAGCAGGATACCTTGAGGTACAACCCCCATACGTAGTAAATGCAGCATCGGGATACGGAACAGGACAATTACCCGACAAAGAGGGACAAATGTACCACTGTAACGAAGATGACCTATACCTAATACCAACAGCCGAAGTACCAGTAACAAACATCTATCGCGATGTAATACTTGATGAGAAAGATCTGCCATGCAAAAACACAGCATACTCAGCATGTTTCCGCCGCGAAGCAGGTTCATACGGAAAAGACGTTAGAGGATTAAACCGCCTACACCAATTTGACAAAGTAGAGATTGTTCGTATTGAAAAACCCGAAAACTCATACGCAGCACTCGATGAGATGGTATCATACGTACAAACCCTTGTTGACAAATTAGAGTTACCATGGCACATACTACGTCTATGCGGAGGAGATATGAGTTTCACATCGGCACTAACATACGACTTTGAAGTATATTCAGCAGCACAAAAACGCTGGTTAGAGGTATCATCAGTATCAAACTTTGAAAGTTACCAATCAAACCGACTAAAATGTCGTTATCGCTCAGCCGAAAAGAAAACACAACTCGTACACACCCTTAACGGAAGTGCATTAGCCCTACCACGTATAGTAGCAGCATTGTTAGAAAACAACCAAACACCCGAAGGAATACGCATACCAAAAGCGTTAGTACCATATATGGGCGGAATGGAGATTATAACAAAACCATAAGGATGTACATAAATTCATTTAAAATAAGTATCTTTGCAAAAAAATAAAATCTTGCAGAGATACTTATTTTATATTACACTCGCAAAACCATAACAAGATTAATAAACACACAATAACAAAAGATAGATATGGCATTACAATGCGGAATAGTTGGATTACCCAACGTAGGAAAATCAACCCTTTTCAACTGCTTATCAAATGCAAAAGCACAAGCAGCAAACTTCCCTTTCTGTACAATAGAACCAAACGTAGGAGTAATAACAGTACCCGATGAGAGACTAAACAAACTAGCCGAAATAGTAAAACCACAACGCATAGTACCAACAACTGTTGAGATAGTAGATATTGCAGGATTGGTAAAAGGAGCAAGCAAAGGCGAAGGATTAGGAAACAAGTTCCTTGCAAACATACGCGAAACCGATGCCATATTACACGTATTACGCTGCTTTGATGATGAAAACATCACACACGTTGACGGAACAATAGACCCGGTTCGTGACAAAGAGATAATAGACTACGAATTACAAATACGCGACTTGGAGACCGTAGAGACACGCCTTTCAAAAGTACAAAAACAGGCACAAACAGGAGGCGACAAAAACGCAAAACTTGCGTGCGATGTACTCATGGCATACAAAGCAGCCTTAGAGCAAGGAAAACCTGCACGAAGCGTTACATTTGAAACAAAAGATGAACAAAAAGTAGCACGAGAACTATTCCTTCTCACCTCAAAACCCGTACTCTATGTATGTAACGTAGATGAAGCATCAGCAGCAAACGGAAACAAATATGTAGATGCAGTAAAAGAGGCAATAAAAGAGGAGAATGCTGAACTACTAATCGTGTCAGCAAAGATAGAATCAGAGATTGCAGAGTTTGACACATACGAAGAGCGACAAATGTTCCTCGAGGAGATAGGACTAAAAGAGTCGGGAATGGCACGACTAATACAATCAGCATACCGCCTATTAGACCTTGAAACATATATAACAGCAGGAGAGCCGGAAGTAAGAGCATGGACCTACCGCAAAGGAAGCAAAGCACCACAATGTGCAGGAGTAATACACACCGACTTTGAAAAAGGATTCATTCGTGCCGAAGTTATAAAATACGAAGACTATATAAAATACGGATCTGAAGCAGCATGTCGTGAAGCAGGAAAGATAAGCATCGAAGGCAAAGAGTATATAGTACAAGATGGCGATATAATGCACTTCCGCTTTAACGTGTAAAAGAGAAGAAGAATATGACACCCCCAAAGACGGTATGCGTATATTGTGCATCAAGTTCAAAAGCCGACAAAAAATACCTTGATGCAGCATATACTCTTGGCAAGATATTAGCCGAGAGCAAAATACGTTGCGTATTTGGAGCAGGTAAAACAGGTCTTATGGGAGCCTTAGCACAAGGGGTGATTGATTACAAAGGAGAGATAACAGGAGTAATACCCGAGTTTATGATAGCAGAAGGATGGGGGAACAAAGATTTAACACACCTTGAAGTAACACCCTCCATGCACTCTCGCAAGGAAAAAATGGCACAACTATCCGATGCAGTAATAGCAATGCCCGGCGGTTGTGGAACATTTGAGGAACTTATGGAGATAATAACATGGAAACAATTAGGACTCTTTTCGGGGACAATCATAATCCTTAACACAAACAACTACTACAATCCATTAATAGAGATACTAAATCGTGCCGTAGAAGAGAATTTTATGCGAGAAGAGCATAAAACAATATGGCAAGTAGCAACAACACCTGAAGAAGCAATAGCTGCCATAAAAGAGGCAACAGGGTGGCGAGAAGATGCCCGTAAAATAGCCGCAATATAAAAATGGTTATAGAAGATAATCCACAAACAGCAGAAACAATAGTTCAAGACACAACGGGGAATAATAGCATAAATCTCGTAAGTGTCAAAGATACTATAACCATAACAGAAGAAGGATTTGAGGGCATACCACTACAACACAACAGTAGTTATAACAACTCCCTTTTAATACTCCTAATATTCTCACTCTTTGTAATATTTGTAGCAATAAGCAGAAAAAAAATATCACTAAGAACACTAACAAGCAACAAAGAGGAGAGCAAAGAAGAGGTAAGGCATACAATAATAGATTTAACAATCAGAATAACACTATGCACAATAAGTGTAATATTATATGCGATAGCAATATTATACCTATCATCTGAAAATATATATAAACACCAACTAACAGTACAGCCCATAGTAAAAATAGGAGGGATAGTTGCACTATACATAATAATACAACAGATAATATTATGGCTGGTAGGAAAAATATTTTTCACACCACTTGAAACAAAACAATTCTTAAAAGACAATATAACCTATTACACCCTACCGTCTATAATTTTTACACCAATAATTATACTATACATACTAACATCGTGGCATACCAACTCTCTCATTTTCATAGCATTAGTAATTGTCTGGGGAATTAGATTAATATTTATTATTAGAAATATTAAAATTTTTAAACACAACATTGCTACAAGTTTTAATATTATTTTGTACCTTTGCATCGTCGAAATTATGCCTATTGCAATAATATACAAATGGACATTAAATATCTGATGTTTAACCACATACAGAAACCGACAAACAATAAAAAACCTTTTACTAATACTATAAAAAAAGCGTACCGTGTCAAAAATTAAGAAAATTCTTGTATCACAACCACGTCCCGACAACGAAAAATCGCCATATTTTACAATAGCCGAAAAATATGGAGTTGATATAGTTTTTCGTCCCTTCATTAAAGTAGAAGGAGTATCAGCAAAAGAATTTCGCCAACAAAAAGTATATATCGAGGAGTACACCGCAATAATATTTACTGCACGTACAGCAATCGATCACTTCTTCAGACTATGTTCTGAGTTGCGAGTAACAATACCTGATACTATGAAATACTTTTGTACATCAGAGCAAATAGCAAACTATCTACAAAAGTATATCCAATATCGTAAACGTAAAGTAAATTTCAGCGAGACCGGAAAACTTGACGGATTACAAGCACACCTAACACGTCACAAAACAGAGAACTTTCTATTACCAATATCTGATGTAAGCAATGGAGAATTCCCACTATTAGACAAGATAGGTATCAAATACAAAAAAACAATAATGTATCGTACAGTAAGTAACGACTTCACACCAGAGGAGGAGTTTAACTACGATATGTTAGTCTTCTTCAGTCCTGCGGGAATAAACTCACTACTAAAGAACTTCCCAAATTTTGAGCAAGGTGACATAAAGATTGGAACACTTGGAATGACAACGGCAAAAGCAGTAACTGATGCCGGGCTACGTTTAGATGTATCAGCTCCAACACCTCAATTCCCATCAATAACAGCGGCAATTGAGAACTTCTTAAAAGAGCAAGCAAAAGCATCAAAAAAGAAATAACAGTTTATTATTTCAGTAAATACCCACAATAACAAACGCACAAGTTTTGTGCGTTTGTTATTTTTTTGAGGCAAACATCAAAAATACTCTCGCTCGCTGTAAAATATTAAAGTAAACTTTATATTTTGCTCGCTTATTCGTATCTTTGCACCAATGAAAACTGAAAAAAGATATTCATTACCACAATCCGAAAGGTTACGAGGCAAAACAAGAATAGATAACCTTTTTGCTAATGCCAAAGGAGTATTATCGTACCCCTATCGCGCACTCTTTACCCCAAACGGAGAGGATAAGAGTGTGATAATGGTATCAATTCCAAAAAGAAAATTCAAACACGCAGTAGACAGAAATCTGCTCCGTCGTCGCACTCGCGAAGCATACCGCCTGAACAAGGCACTATTAGCAGAGCAGACCGCAAACAAAGGATTTGATATTGCGTTCCTATATATAGGAGATAAAAAAGAGGAGTTCTCATATCTCCAGAAAAAGATGTGCGACCTCTTAAACAAGATAGCAACAAAAGCAAAAGAGGTGGAGGAGCAAGAGTAATAACATATTTACTTTAAGCATTATCCAGTTAAGAGGTAACTATGCGAATAATAAGTTTCATACTATTACTACCCATATACTTTTACAGAGCCTGTATATCGCCACTATTTCCTCCATCGTGCCGATACACACCTACTTGTTCACAATACGCCATAGAGGCAATAAAAAAGCATGGCCCATTCAAAGGATTATGGTTGGCAGTAAAACGGATATGCCGATGCCACCCATGGGGAGGAAGCGGACACGACCCTGTACCATAAAAAAAACAAAAAAAGTATAGATGTATATCGACATACATACACACACCGGCAAAGAGTCAAACGAAAGCCATTTGAGGATATATAATATGGAGTTGCAAAATAAAAACGCAACAGAGAACAACACCATATCCTCAATAGGTATCCACCCTTGGTATATACCTCAAAACTATGAACAAGCAATAGCGGAGGTAAAAACAATAGCACAAAAAGAGAATATATTGGCAATAGGGGAGTGCGGAATAGATAAACTATGTGAAACACCCATAGAGTTACAAATCAAACTATTTAAAGCACAAATAGAGATTTCCGAAGTAGAAAAAAAACCACTGATAATACACTGCGTAAAGAGTTACAACGAGATAGTAGAACTCAAAAACAAAATACACCCAACACAAACATGGATAATACACGGTTTCAGAGGTAAACCCCAAACCGCAACAATGCTTATTAATGCAGGAATAATATTATCGATAGGCGAGAAGTACAACCCTGAAACAATAAAAAACATACCAATAAACAAAATATTAATTGAGAGCGACGAGAGCAGACTACCAATTGAAAAGATATACGAAAATATAGCCAAAACTCGTGGAATTGACGTAGGGGAGTTAGAAAAAGAGGTAGAAAAAACATACAAAAGCATATTTAAACAAAACATAACAACAATAATTTAGGCAACACCTTTATAGTTAGGAGAAAAATATGTAACTTCGCAACCTCAAATAACGATTAACAATAAAAACAATATAGAAAATGAACTTTAACTTTGTAGAAGAACTTCGTTGGAGAGGTATGATACACGATATGATGCCCGGAACTGAAGAGCAATTGCAAAAAGAGATGACTGTTGCATACGTAGGAATTGACCCAACAGCCGACTCATTACATATAGGACACCTTGTAGGAGTAATGATGCTTCGCCACTTTCAAAGAGCAGGACACAAACCCCTTGCTTTAATTGGAGGAGCAACAGGAATGATAGGCGACCCCTCAATGAAGTCGCAGGAGCGCAACCTGTTAGATGAAGCAACACTACGCCACAACCAAGAAGCAATAAAAAAACAGTTATCAAAATTCTTGGATTTTGATTCAGACGCACCAAACAGTGCCGAGTTGGTAAACAACTACGACTGGATGAAAGAGTTCTCGTTCCTCGACTTCATTCGTGAAGTAGGAAAACACATAACAGTAAACTATATGATGGCAAAAGACTCTGTTAAACGCCGTTTAGCAGGAGAGGGCACATCAGGACTATCGTTTACCGAGTTCTCATACCAATTGGTACAAGGATATGACTTTACCTTCCTAAACAAAACCAAAGGATGCAAACTGCAAATGGGAGGCTCTGACCAATGGGGAAACATCACCACAGGAACTGAACTAATACGCCGTATGAATGGCGATGAAGCATTTGCCTTAACATGCCCTCTGATAACAAAAGCAGACGGAGGTAAATTCGGAAAAACCGAATCAGGTAACGTATGGTTAGATCCACGCTACACATCTCCTTATAAATTCTACCAATTCTGGTTAAACGTAGGCGATGCTGATGCCGAGAAATATATAAAGATATTCACTTCGCTAACAAAAGAGGAGATTGAAAAATTGGTTGAAGAGCAAAACGCAGCCCCACACCTACGCCCCTTACAAAAAAAATTAGCCGAAGAGGTAACAGTAATGGTACACTCACGCGAGGCATACGAAGCAGCAGTAGAGGCATCACAAATACTCTTTGGAGGAGCAACATCAGAGGCACTACGCAAAATTGATGAAGAAACACTACTAAGCGTATTTGAAGGAGTACCTCAATTTGAGATAAGCAAAGAGGAGCTAAAAGAGGGAATAAAAGTAGTTGACCTTTTAGCAGAGAAAACAAGCATATTCCCCTCAAAAGGCGAGATGCGTAAAACTGTACAAGGCGGAGGAGTAATGATAAACAAAGAGAAACTAACCGCATTTGACGCAGTAATAGGCGAAGAGTCGCTATTAAACGACAAATATATATTAGCACAAAGAGGTAAAAAGAACTACTTTTTAATAATCGCAAAATAAATTTTTTTGAAAAAACATTTGCACTATTAAAAAAAAGTAGTATCTTTGCACCCGTTACGCAAGGTTAAAGTCCTGCGAACAAATAAGGATTGTCTTATGGTGTAATGGTAGCACTGCAGTTTTTGGTTCTGCCT
This sequence comes from Bacteroidales bacterium, assembly GCA_017521245.1. Lineage (NCBI taxonomy): Bacteria > Pseudomonadati > Bacteroidota > Bacteroidia > Bacteroidales > Bacteroidales bacterium. The sequence goes on along the minus strand of JAFXDI010000026.1, from coordinate 1,857 downwards.
GTCTAGGTTCGAATCCTGGTAAGACAACTGAAAGGGATGCAAAAAGCATCCCTTTTTTTGTACCCAAAAAGCCTCATATAATAATCACTATTTATCTTTCCTATTTGAAAATAATCATAAAAATAATATCTTTGCAAGAGCCTTAAATATCATTATTTTGACAGAGATAATAATCATCCTTATGCTAATACTTCTGAACGGAGTATTGTCAATGTCGGAGATAGCAATAATATCTTCACGACGCACCTTTCTGCTAAAAGAAGCAGATAAAGGAAATAGCAAAGCAAAAACCGCACTAAAACTATTTGATGACCCCGACCGTTTTTTATCAACCATACAGATAGGGATAACAGCCATAAGCATACTAACAGGTATATTCTCAGGAGCAACACTATCTGACGACCTTGCCATGTTACTATCAAAGGTAGGACTGCCATTAAAATATTCACTACCCATATCCCAGACTCTTATAGTAATAATAGTAACATACTTTACCCTTATATTAGGCGAGTTAGTACCCAAAAGAATAGGGATGAATGAACCTGAGAAAGTGGCAACTGCAATAGCAAAACCCATGAATATAATCTCAAGGATGGCATCACCGTTTGTAAAACTATTGTCAAAGAGTACATCTCTGATAGTATCATTAATTGGAATAAAAGAGAACAATAGCAAAGTTACAGAAGAGGAGATTATGTCTATGGTAAAAGAGGGACGACTCGATGGAGAGGTACAAGAGGTTGAGGAGGACATAATGGAGCGAGTATTTATGTTGGGCGACCTCAAAGTAGAATCAATAATGACACACCGAAGCGAGGTAGTCTCTATAAGCAACTCTTTGAGCCACGATGAGATAATAGATCTTATAAAAGAGAACGATTTTGATACATACCCAATATACTCCGAAGAGGAAGACTCAATAATAGGAATAGTAACATTCAAGGAATTAGCCCTTGAATTAATAAACGAAGATTTTAAATTAGACAATATAATATCAAAGCCAATATATATTCCTGAAAATTTAAGCGTATATAAAGCACTTGAAACAATGAAAGAGAAGTGCGTAACAGAACTTATGGTATGCGATGAATTTGGAGCATTGGCAGGAGTAATAACCCTTAGAGACATAATGGAGGGATTAGTTGGGAATATAGATGAAGACCCCAATGAACAATCAATAGTAAAACGCCCTGAAAAAGAGGAGTGGTTAATTGACGGACAGATACCATTCTACGACTTTCTATCACACTTTGAGAAAGAGGAGCTTTATGATGAAGCCCCATACAATACCCTTGCAGGACTTATACTCGATAAACTTGAGCATATACCCACTACAGGAGAAAAACTTGAATGGGATATTTTTAAACTCGAAATAGTTGATATGGACGGAGCAAGAATAGATAAAGTTTCTGTATCAAAACTATCAAATACAAAAGGGAAAGAGTATTAACCTCACAAAACATTATAGGTTATTGTTTATAATGTAAAAACGTAAAATATCCTTGCCTTATTGAATCTTCAAAAACTTCTCAATAAACCCTTCTAAAAAAACAATATTAAAAAATAGGATTTTTATTCAAAACTTCTTAACTTTGTTGTGTTGCAAATAGCAACAGACATATATTAGGAAGCGTTTAGCTTTATTCCTTACCGATGAATCTGGACAATTCGTCACGTTATAACAGGAATTTAGAAACGTCTCCCTTTGGTGTGTTATATGAGTATTTAACATATAAACCCAAAGGTGTGGGCTGTTTTTCTATATCTGTTATAAGGGCAGTCCAGAGCCTATCGGTAGAATATAGATAAAGTAGGCTCACACTTTCTGTATATGGTACAAATACCTTTTTTATATCT